>NZ_JBCEWQ010000138.1:0-23070 GCF_038448545.1 Streptomyces sp. CLV115 | reverse complement strand
GTGCCGGGGCGGCGCGACGCGGGCGGTATCAGGTCCAGAGCGTGGCGATGAAGATGTTGAGGAGCGTCAGTCCGCCCACCGCGGCGAAGGCGCCCTTGTCGGCCTTCTCCTCGTCCCGCTTGATGTAGACCAGTGCGAGGACGACGACCAGGACCAGCAGCTTGACGCCGATCTTGATGTTGTTGACGTGGTTGCCGTCGGCCTCGTTGAGCCCGACCAGTGCGACACCGGTGACCAGCATGGTCAGCGCGCCGTGCAGCATCGCGGGGACGAACCGGGCCGTGCCCGCGCCCATCGCCTTCATCTGGGTCAGGAAACCGCCCAGCAGGGAGGCGATTCCGATGATGTGCAGGGCGACGAAGACATGTATGAGTACGTCCATGAGGCCGCAGCCTAACCCCGGCCATATCACCCCTCGGCAGGCAGGTGTGCCTTCCTGGTCACTTCACTCGCGTCTGTACCAATTGCCTGACTCTGGTGCAATTTTTCCGATCACTCGACGACATTGCCACGCCAAAATCAGGCAATTAGCGTCATTACGACTCCTGCCCGTGCCCCGGGATTAGCGTCGCTGGCAGTCGACCGGCTCACCTCCGCTCCGAAGCGGACGGCGCACCGGCCGCCCCGCCGAGAGTTGTGGCGGGCCCGCCGGTAGCCCCCGGCGGGCAGTCGTCAGGAAGGACGCACGCCCTCGTGGCAGCGCATCGAAAACCCAAGCAGCGCCTGTACACCGGCCCTGCTGCCCGCACCGCGGCGACCCTCGCCCTCACCGGGGCCGCCACCGCCGCCGTACTGCCCGGCCCGGCGCACGCCGATCCGCAGCGCACCCCCGCCCAGGTCAAGGCCGAGGTGGACCGGCTGTACCACGACGCGGAGGTCGCCACCGAGCGGTACAACGGCGCGAAGGAGAAGGCGGACGCCGCCGAGGACGCCCTCGACGACCTGCGCGACGAGGCCGCCCGCAGGACCGAGCGCCTCAACACCGCGCGCGACGACCTGGGTTCGTTCGCCGCGGCGCAGTACCGCGCCGGCGGCCTCTCCACCTCCGTTCAGCTGGCGCTCTCCTCCGACCCGGACCAGTACCTGGAGCGGGCGTCGTACGCGGACCGGATCGGCGACCGCCAGGCCGCCGCGCTCGGCAGGGTCCGGCGGCAGATCGCCCAGATCGCCACGCTGCGCTCGCAGGCCAAGGACGAGCTGGCCGCGCTGACCGCCCGCCGGGCCGAGCTGAAGAAGCACCGGGCGACGATCACCGCCAAGCTCGCCGACGCGCGGCGACTGCTCGACCGGCTGACCCCGCCCGAGCGCACCGCCTACGAGAACACCGACCACGGTTCGGCCACCGGCACGCCCGCCGCCCGCGCCGGCCGGAGCACCGCGCGCGGCGCCGTCCGGGCACCGAACGCCCGCGCCGCCGAGGCCGTCGCCTTCGCGTACGGGGCGCTCGGCAAGCCGTACGTCTGGGGTGCCACCGGCCCCTCCTCGTTCGACTGCTCCGGGCTCACCCAGGCCGCCTGGCGGGCCGCCGGGGTCTCGCTCCCCCGGACCACATACACCCAGATCAACGCCGGCCGGCGCGTCTCGCGCTCCGAACTCGCGCCGGGCGACCTGGTGTTCTTCTACTCCGGCATCAGCCATGTCGGGCTGTACATCGGCAACGGGCAGATGATCCACGCCCCGCGCACCGGATCACCGGTGCGGATCGCGCCGATCGACCAAATGCCCTTCGCCGGGGCCGCCCGGGTGGCATAGGCTCCCGTCTCCGATCCGGTGCGACCCGTCGGACAGACCCGTCGGATCGACCCGTCGCCGGGATCAGCCCGCCGTCGGAACCCGCCATCGGAGCAACCGCCTTCGGGCCGGACCGCGCTCGGACCGGCCCGCCGTCGCCCAACCGGCCGGAGGACAACCCCGTATGCCCATGGACGCCGATGTACAGAACCATGCCCGTACGCTCGCCCTGCGCTCCCCGGACCACCTCCGGGTCGGGCCCTTCACGGTGCGCTACAACCCCGACTGGTCCATCAAGTACGCCAATTACGCGATACCCGACCAGGACGCGGAGCCGACGCCGGCCGACCTCGACGCGCTGGTCGCGGCGTTCCGCGAGCACGACCGGCTGCCCCGGCTGGAGTTCCTGCCCGGCTCGGCGCCCGCGGTCGAACCCGCACTGCTCGCCGCCGGGTTCACCGTGGAGAACCGGGCCCCGGTCATGGCCTGCGCACCGGACGAACTGCTGACACCGAAGCCGGTGGAGTCCCTCACGATCGCCGAACCGGCCACCGACGCGGAGTTCGACGCCGCCGCGCTCGTCCAGCACCACGGCTACGGCGGGACCGGTGAGCCCGAGGGCGGTGAGGCGATCTGGCTGCGCACCGCAGCCGAGGGCGGCGGGGTCGCGGCCCTCGCCACCGTCGACGGCGTACCGGCGGGCGCGGGCGGCTGCTCGGTCCCCGTCGACGGCCTCACCGAACTGGCCGGTCTCGCCGTCGCCGACGCCTACCGCCGCCGCGGCATCGGCGCCGCGCTCTCCGCCCACCTCACCGCGACCGCCTTCGGGCGCGGCTGCCGGGTGGTGTGGCTGGAGCCGGGCGACGCCGATGTGGAGCGGATCTACGCGGGCATCGGCTACCGCAGGATCGGCGAGAAGCTGAACATCTCGCTCGACCCCGCCTGAGAACACCGGCCCGCCGGCTCGGACCGGCGGCCGGCTCAGACCAGCCGTCGCGCGGTGGCCCACCGGGTCAGCTCGTGGCGGTTGGAGAGCTGGAGCTTGCGCAGCACCGCCGAGACGTGCGACTCGACGGTCTTCACCGAGATGAACAGCTGCTTGGCGATCTCCTTGTAGGCGTAGCCGCGGGCGATCAGCCGCAGCACCTCGCGCTCGCGCTGGGTGAGGCGGTCCAGGTCCTCGTCGACCGGCGGCGCGTCCGTGGAGGCGAAGGCGTCGAGGACGAAGCCGGCCAGCCGGGGCGAGAACACCGCGTCGCCGTCCTGGACCCGGAAGACCGAGTCGACCAGGTCGGTGCCGGTGATGGTCTTGGTGACATAGCCCCGGGCGCCGCCGCGGATGACGCCGATGACGTCCTCGGCGGCGTCCGACACGGACAGCGCCAGGAACCGCACCGGGTTCTCGGCGGCCCCCATCAGCGGGGCGCAGCGGCGCAGCACCTCGACGCCGCCCCCGCCGGGCAGGTGCACGTCGAGCAGGACGACCTCGGGGCGGGTCGCCGTGATGACGGTGACCGCCTGGTCGACGTCGGCGGCCTCGCCGACCACCTCGACGCCGGTCTCCTCGGTGCGGCCGATCTCGGCCTGGACGCCGGTGCGGAACATCCGGTGGTCGTCGACGAGCACGACCCGTACCCGGCGCTCCGGGCCCCCGGTCGCCTCAGTGGTCTTGGTCATCGCTCGCCCTCTCCATCTCCAGCTCGACTTCCGTGCCCCCACCGGGCACCGAACGCAGCCGCGCCGTGCCGCCGTTGCGCTGCATCCGGCCGATGATCGATTCTCGTACGCCCATTCTGTCCCCCGGTACGGAGTCCAGGTCGAATCCCGGGCCCCGGTCGCGCACCGAGACGAAGACCGTGCGGCCCTCGACCTCGGCGTAGACCTGCACGGCGCCGCCCTCGCCACCGTACTTGGCGGCGTTGACCATCGCTTCGCGTGCGGCCTGCATCTGTGCGGCCAGCTTCTCGTCCAGCGGGCAGTCGCCCACGACGACCACCTCCAGCGGGACGCCGTGCTTGTCCTCGACCTCGGCGGCGGCGCGCTTGACCGCTTCGGCGAGGGTCGCGGGCTCGTCGTCCTCGTCCTTGCCGGTGCCCTCGGGGTTGTACAGCCAGTTGCGCAGTTCGCGTTCCTGGGCGCGGGCGAGCCTGCGGACCTCGCCGGCGTCCTCCGCGTTGCGCTGGATCAGGGTGAGGGTGTGCAGCACCGAGTCGTGGACGTGGGCGGCCACCTCGGCGCGCTCCTGGGCGCGGATGCGCATCAGGCGTTCCTCGGAGAGGTCCTGGGTCATGCGCACGAGGTAGGGGCCCGCCAGCAGTGCGATGCCGGTGAGGACGGCTATGGCCGCGGTCAGTACGTTCCCGAGCTGGGCGGCGGAGCCGCGTACCACCATGAAGACGGCCAGGCCCAGGCCGACCAGGGCGACCCCGGCGAGCCCCCGGACCAGGTGCAGGACCCGGCGGCGGCTGCCGACCTCCATCCAGCGGGCCCGCCGGGCGTTGTCGGCCTGCCGCCACACCAGTACGGAACCGGCACCGATCAGCAGGGTGGGCCAGATGTAGCGGTTGGCCCCGCTGCCCATGTCGACGTTGCCGACGAAGATCATGGCGCCGAAGACCAGCGCGATCAGGGCGAAGATCTGGCCCCGGTCGGGTTTGCGGAGCCGGCGGCTGCCGTCCGGGGCGGTCTCGAAGACCGAGCGGGGCGGCTCGACGCCGCCGACGCCGAGCGGGACGACGATCCAGAACACGGCGTAGAGCAGCGCGCCGAGTCCGTCCGCGAAGAACAGTCCGAGGAAGACGAACCGCACCCAGACGACGGGCAGCCCGAGATGTCCGGCGAGACCGCGCGCGACGCCGCCCAGCAGCCGTCCGTCGGCGCTGCGGTAGAGCCTGCGCAGCGGCGGCTCCTCCGGGGCGGGGTTGCGGGAGCTGGTGGCTCGGGTCGTGGCGGCTGGCATGCCCCGATCGTCACATGTCCGTACGGGTGACGGCATCAGGGTCGGCCCCCGAATCGACCCTGAGAGCCCGGTACCGGGGTGGGCCCCAGGGGTACGGCCGGCCAATATCAGGGATCGGCCAGGGTCGGCGCGGGTCCCGGACGGGCTCCGGGCCAGTCACCATGGAGCCATGACCGTTCCCCAGGACGCCTCCCCCGGTGTCGCTCCGCCCCCCGAACCGGCTCCGCTGCTGCGGCGCAGTCCGCAGCACAAGGTCGTGGCCGGGGTGTGCGGCGGGCTCGGCCGGTACTGCGACGTCGATCCGGTGATCTTCCGGATCGTGCTCGGTGTGCTGTCCGTGACCGGTGGCATCGGGCTGATCTTCTACGGCTTCGCCTGGCTGCTGGTCCCCGCGGACGGCGAGGAGGAGAACGAGGCGCGCAGGCTGCTGTCCGGCCGGGTGGAGGGGGCGTCGCTGATCGCGGTGCTGCTCGCGCTGATCGGCTGCGGTCTCTTCCTGTCGATGCTGGGCAACGGCGGCACGCTGGCGTTCTCCGCGATGCTCTCGCTCGCGGTCGTCGGGTTCGCCGTGTGGACGCAGGCCCGCAGGACCGCGGCGCCCGAGGACCCGCTGCATCCGGCGACCGCGCAGGCGGTGGCGGACGCGCCCCCCGAGGTGAAGGCGCCGCCGACGCCGGGCAGCCCGTCGTGGTGGCGGGACCCGATCGTCAAGGACGGCACCTCGGGGCCGGTGGGCGCCGGCTATCTGTGGGGTCCGGTCGATGCCGCGCTCCCGGGCCGGACGGAGCGCCCGGCGGGGGCGGCCCCGAACCCGCTGTGCCGCCCGCCCCGGCGGGAGCCCGGTACCAGGGGCCCGACCTCGATCGGCGGTCTGGTCTTCCTGTTCGCGCTGATCGCGGGCGGTCTGGGCACCGGGCTGAGCTGGGAGTCGCAGCCGCTCGGTACGAGTCTGCAGTACGGCCTGGCCGGTGCGCTCGCGGTGTTCGGCCTGGGCATGCTGGTCAGCGCGTTCCTGGGGCGGACCGGGTTCGGCACGGTCATGCTGTCGATGATCACGGCCGTCCTGCTGGCCTGCGCCTCCGCGCTGCCCAAGGACATCTCCACGCAGTGGGTGCGCGAGGGGTGGCGCCCCGCATCGGTGGCCGCCGTCCAGCCGCACTACCAGCTGGGCACCGGGGTGGCCAGGCTGGACCTCACCGGGATCACGGTCCCCCGGGGCGACACCCTCAGGACCGGGGTGGGTGTCGGGGCCGGCCGTGTGGTGGTGGTCGTGCCGAAGGAGGTGACGGTGAAGGTGGACGCGAGGTCGGGGTTCGGCGACATCACACTGCCGGTCAGCCGGCCCGGCGAGGCCCCGGCCGCCGAGGAGCCGGCCGAGGTGGACATCAGAGCGTCGCAGAACGAGCACCGGACGCTGCCGCCGGCCCCGGGCAGCAGACCGGCGGGCACGGTCGAGCTCACTCTCGAAGTCGGTGTCGGACAGGTGGAGGTAACCCGTGCTGCGTCATGAGATCCGTCCGGGACGTGCGGTGGCGGGTGTCGTCATGCTCGCGCTGGCGGCGGGATACGCGGCGGACGCCGCGGGGGTCTGGGACGCCCCGTGGGTCTTCTTCTTCCCGCTGTTCTTCGGCGGCCTCTGGCTGGCCGCCACCGCGACCTGGGTGAATTACCGGATCCGTCGCCGCCGGGACGCCAGGAGGGCGTCCGCGGAGAATGCCGCCGCCCCGCCGAGCAGCAGCGGCAGCCAGGCCATGAGGTAGATCAGGTCGTTGCCGAAGTAGTACGGCGAGACCTGCCAGCTCACGGTCAGCCACAGGCTCAGCGAGATCAGCGCCCCGCCGAGCGCGGCGAGCCGTGCCCACAGCCCGACGAGGGTGCCGAGGCCGACGAGGAGTTCGCCGATGGCGATGGCGTACCCGAAGGCGCCGGGGCTCTTCAGCGCGAGGTCGACGAGGGCCGGGATCGCGGACGAGTCGCGGACCGCGTGCATGGTCTCGCCGATGGAACCGGCGCCGCTCGCCCTGAAGAAGCCGCTGTCCGTGAGCTTGTCGAGCCCGGCGTAGACGAATGTGACGCCGAGGAAGATCCGCAGGGGCAGCAGGGCGTGCTCCCGCGCCAGGTCCCCGAGCCCCTTCGACTCCCCGAGACCGCGTACGTTCATCCCGTATCCCTGCATGTGGCTGCCCCACCTTCCGTAGACCCGTCACCTGACGATACGTAGGCGGGTGCCGGGCTGCTCACCCGGTGGGTCGTCCGGCCGGATTCCGCCGCCCTCCCGCGGGTCACGGGGCCGGGGCGGCCGGGGGTCACAGGGCTCAGGGGCCGGGGATCAGTCCGTCACATCGATCTCGAAGCGGTTCGTCTCCACTCCGGCGGCGGTCACCACCTGCACCTGCACCAGCCCCGGTTCGACCTCGACCGGCACCGGCACGGTCAGCACGCCGTCCGTCGGGTTGGCGAAGCCGCCGGTGACCGGGATCAGCGGCACGTGCACATGGACCCGGCCGATCCGGACGACCAGCCGGGCCAGCCGCTCCGGAGTCCCGGCGCCGGGCGGCACGAAGCCCGCGCCGCGGATCTCGATGTCGTCGCCGGTGCGGACCGGCGCGTCCAGGTCCCCCGCCTCGCGGGCCCGGACCACCGAGAGGATCACCGGGCGCCCGCCCTCCGCGTACTTCCCGGCGAAGTAGGCGAGCGCCGAGACGGTGACCAGCAGCGCCAGGCCCCAGGGCAGGTCCGGCAGCTGCTCGGGCCGGCGGGCGAGGCGGACCGCGGCGAACAGCACGGCGACGGTGCTCACCAGCACGTACTGCACGTCCGTGAAGCTGCCCCGGCCCGAGTCGTCGGTGAGCAGGTCGGCGGCGCGCGGCCGGACGGCCCGCAGCTTCTGGAGCCGCCCGGACAGCGTCCGTACGGTCACCACCCGGCGTACGACGACGGCGACGGCGCAGACCAGCGCGAGCACGGTCACCACCCCGGCGCCCCGGGCCAGGTCCAGCCCCTCGATCAGCTCGTCCCGCTCGGCGTGGCCGGAGGCGCCGGCCAGCTGGAGCGCCAGCACGAGGACGGAGAAGACCGCGAGCAGCACCCAGGAGGCGGCGACCGCCCGGGAGGTGGAGAGCCGGTGGTCCTCGCCGATCAGCGGGGCGAGCAGGCCGCCCCGGGCGCGGTGGACATGGGCGGCACCGGTCAGCAGGCCCGCGGTGACGAGTCCGGCGACCAGCCCGGCCGTGCGGGCGTTGGTCCAGCCCGCGCCGATGGCGGTGGCGGCCTCGCCGATGACCAGCAGGGCGACGGCCGCCCACACCGCGATCAGGGTGCGCCGCCAGACCCGGTAGAGCCAGGCCTCGCCCGCCTCCCGGCCCCGTTCGGCGACGGTCCTGGCGGACTGGGTCAGCTCGTCCGAGACCCACTGGCGGGTCGCCGAGGCGGACTGCGCGACCCCGGGCGGCAGCCCCTGCCCGGCGGCGAGTTCGTCCCGCTTGGTCAGGAACGCGGCCACCGCGCGCCGGTGGCCCTCGCGCGCCCCGTGCGGGCAGTCGCCGCACGTGCAGCCCCCGCCGTGGGTGCTGCCCGCCCTCGCCTCGTCCAACGCCACTGGGAACGCCGCCCTTTCAACCCCCGGTACAGCCAACTCGGCTGTGATTGCTGCGAATTGTGCCGTACAAAGGGGCTCGGGACCGCATCGGGGCGGTCCGCGGGCGCGGATCGCCGAAATGTGCGAAGAAATCGTCAGTACGTGCGGCTGATCCGGCGCCAAAGCGGCTGGTAGTTGATCCAGGCCACCAGGTCGCTGCCCAGCTGTTCGCGGGTGGCGAGCGCGTCCGGGTGCTCGATCGGCACCGGCTTCCCGGCCGCCCGCGCGGCCAGCTGCACCTGGCAGGAGCGCTCCAGGGCGATGAACCACCAGGCGGCCGCGTCCACCGAGTCGCCGACGGTCAGCAGCCCGTGGTTGCGCAGCACGATCGCCTTGTGGCCGCCGAGCGCGGCGGCGATCCGGCGCCCCTCGTCCTCGTCCACGACGACCCCGGTGTAGGCGTCGTACAGCACATGGTCCTCGTAGAAGGCGCAGGATTCCTGGGTGATCGGCTCGATGAGCTCGCCGAGCGCGGACAGGGCCCGCCCGTGCAGGGAGTGGGTGTGGGCGACGGCGACGACGTCCGGGCGGGCCCGGTGAACCTGCGCGTGGACGGCGAACGCCGCCTGGTTGACGTGGTGGCGCCCTTCGACGACCTGGCCCTCGCCGTTGACCAGGATCAGTTCGTCCGGCGCCAGTCCGGCGAACGGGGCCCCGAAGGGGTTGACCCAGAAGCAGTCGGCGAATTCCGGGTCGCGTGCGGTGATGTGGCCGGAGACGCCGTCCTCGTACCCCAGCTCACCGAACAGCCGGAGCGCCCCGGCCAGCCGTTCCTTGCGGTACGCCCGCTCGTCGGCCACGGACTCGTGGACGGGCGGCAGCGCGAAGTGGAGCTGGTCCACGGGTATGGGTGTGGGCTCGGACATGGCGGCTCCTCGGGGCTCCCAGGGCGTACGGGATCGGAAGTTACCGCCGGTTGCCGCAAGTGGCCAGGGGTGCGGGGGCGGCCGGACTCGGGGCCGTCCCCTCGCACGTCGCCTGTCGACGCCGCTGATTGATCGCGGTGAGGTCAAAAGGGAAGGGAACGACCGGCTTCAGCTTGCTGTGGTGGATGCCCGTGGGCGTGTGGGCCTTCGGCGCCGGATCGAGCCCGTACGACGATGCCGCCGCCCAAACGAATGAGCGACGGCATCGGCGTTGACCTTGCGGGAGGGTCACTCCCACTCGATGGTGCCCGGCGGCTTGCTCGTCACGTCGAGCACGACGCGGTTGACGTCGGCCACCTCGTTGGTGATGCGGGTCGAGATCCGGGCGAGGGTCTCGTAGGGCAGGCGCGACCAGTCGGCCGTCATGGCGTCCTCGGAGGAGACCGGGCGCAGGACGATCGGGTGGCCGTAGGTGCGGCCGTCGCCCTGGACGCCGACCGAGCGGACGTCCGCGAGCAGGACCACCGGGCACTGCCAGATGTCACGGTCCAGGCCGGCTGCGGTCAGCTCCTCGCGGGCGATGGCGTCGGCCTCGCGGAGCAGGTCGAGCCGCTCCTTGGTGACCTCGCCGACGATCCGGATGCCGAGGCCGGGGCCGGGGAACGGCTGGCGCTGGACGATCTCCTCCGGCAGACCGAGCTCCTGGCCGACCATCCGGACCTCGTCCTTGAACAGCTGGCGCAGCGGCTCGACGAGCGAGAACTCGATGTCCTCGGGGAGGCCGCCCACGTTGTGGTGCGACTTGATGTTGGCGGTGCCGGTGCCGCCGCCGGACTCGACGACGTCCGGGTAGAGCGTGCCCTGGACGAGGAAGGCGACTTCCTCGCCGTCCGCGGCGCCCTCGGCGACGATCTCGGCCTGGGCCTGCTCGAAGACCCGGATGAACTCGCGGCCGATGATCTTCCGCTTCTGCTCGGGGTCGGAGACCCCGGCCAGCGCGGCCAGGAAGCGCTCCTCGGCGTCGACGACCTTCAGCTGGACTCCGGTGGAGGCCACGAAGTCCTTCTCGACCTGCTCGCTCTCACCCTTGCGCATCAGGCCGTGGTCGACGTACACGCAGGTCAGCTGGGAGCCGATGGCCTTCTGCACGAGGGCCGCGGCGACCGCCGAGTCCACCCCGCCGGACAGGCCGCAGATGGCGCGCTTGGTGCCGACCTGCTCGCGGATCAGCGCGATCTGCTCCTCGACCACATTGGTCGTGGTCCAGGTCGGCTCGATGCCGGCGCCCCGGTAGAGGAAGTGTTCCAGGACCTGCTGGCCGTGCGTGGAGTGCAGGACCTCGGGGTGGTACTGGACGCCGTAGAGCTTCTTCTCGTCGTTCTCGAAGGCGGCGACCGGTACGACGTCGGTGGACGCGGTGACGGTGAAACCCTCGGGGGCGGCGGAGCAGGCGTCGCCGTGCGACATCCAGACCGACTGCTCGGCGGGGGTGCCCTCGAAGAGCGTGGAGCCGGTCTTGGAGACGGTGAGCGGGGTACGGCCGTACTCACGGGCACCGTTGTCGTCGACGGTGCCGCCGAGCGTGGTGGCCATCAGCTGGAAGCCGTAGCACATGCCGAAGACCGGGACCCCGGCCTCGAACAGCGCACGGTCGAGGGACGGGGCGCCCTCGGCGTACACCGAGGAGGGGCCGCCGGACAGGATGATCGCCCGGGGGTTCTTGGCCAGCATCTCGGCCACCGGCATGGTGGACGGGACGATCTCGCTGTAGACCCGGGCCTCACGGACGCGTCGGGCGATGAGCTGGGCGTACTGCGCGCCGAAGTCGACAACGAGGACCACGTCGGTGGTGGTGTCGGGGGCGGCGGGGGGTGCTGCTGGCACGGGCGGCCTTCCGGCGGTGAAGGGGGGTCTGTTTTGTCGATTCTACCGGGGTTGCGGAGTCCGCCGTCGTCCCGCCCGTACGGGGGTGCGGGGACCGCCGTCCCCGGATACGGCGTCTCAGCATCCGGTCGCCGTGTTGGTCCGCCCGCGGCGGCCGGGCCATACTGGTTCCATGCTTCAGCACACGACCTTCGTCTTTACCTATGGCATCCGGCCCGCTGGCTGCCATGGTCGTGCTGCTTGATCCCACCGACAAGCAACGTTCCAGGCGCCCCGGGCCGAAAGGCCCGGGGCGCCTTGGCGTTACGGACCGGTCGGCCTCGGGGACCACACACCACGAGGAGTCACCATCATGACCAGCACAGCCCCCGCGAAGAGCACCGGGAAGACGGCCGCCGAGAAGACCGGCGCGCACACCGAGGAGGCCGCCGCGCTGATCGACGACGCGCGGGCCCGGATCGACACCCTCGACGACCGGATCATCGGGCTCGTCCAGGAGCGGATGGCCGTCTCGGCGGTCGTCCAGGAGGCCCGGATCACCTCCGGCGGCCGCCGGATCAGCCTCTCCCGCGAGATGGAGATCCTCGGCTCGTACCGGGACGCGCTCGGCAGGCCCGGCACCTCCCTCGCCATGACGCTGCTGGAGCTGTGCCGCGGCCGGGCGTGACACCCCGGGGGCCGGGGGTACCCCGGCGTATCCCAGTTCGGGCCGACTCTCACCCGTACGGCGCGTGACCGGGTCCGGCACGGCTTCGTTGGTCCCGGTGTCCGTGCCAGCCAGGGGCGGCTCCGGAAAGAAACCACGCGTGGCTCCGCTGGTGCGTGTGGCGTACCTCAGGTACGCCGTGGGACCGCGCCCCGGCGTGCGTGACCGGTCGGCAGGGGACAGCAGCCCGGTCACTCCAGGAAACGGCCGGCTCCGGGGACGCCCGGGGCCGGCCGTTTCCGTCGGGATCCGGGGGGATCCGGGTGGATCCGGCCGGGATCCGGGTGGAGTCCCTGTGGAGTCCGGTCGGATCCAGGCGGAGCCCGGTCGAAGCGGCCCGCGCGACGCGGGCCGTGTCCCGGCCCGGACGTGACGAGGGCCCCGCCGGCCGGCTCCCGGTCCGCGGGGCCCTTTCCCGTGTTCCGGACCGCCCTCCGGGTGAGGGGCGTCACATAAATGTTCCGTGAGCATCCGGACAACCATTGCGGCAGACCGCAGGTCAACCATGCGGAACCACCGGCCCCGGTCGTGCTGCCGCGCGACGGGCCCGTCCCGAAACCCGTATCGCCCATCGCGGTGCGCCGGACTCCTGAGGTCGCCATGAAGCTTCGCCGAACCCTGGCGCTCGCCGCCGCCGCGGCAGTCATGACCCCTGCCGCGGTCCTGGCCGCCCCCGCCGCGTTCGCCATGACGACGGACGGGACCGCTGCCGCCGACACCACCGCCCCGCCCTCGCCGAGCGGCTCCGGAACGCCGGAGACCGAGCCGGCCCCGGCCGCCTCCGAGTCCGCGTCCACGCCTGCCGAGGACCCCGCCGGGGAGACCGGCGAGCCCGGTCCGGCCGAGACTCCGGGGGATGCCGAGAGCCCCGGGGATGCGGAGAGCTCCGCTCCCGCGCCGGACGAGAACCCCGGAGCGGCCCCCGGCGGCCCGGCGAGCGCCTCGGCGTCCGCGTCCGCCTCCCCGTCGGAGTCCGAGGACCCGGAGGAGCCGGCGCAGTGCGCCGAGTCCGACCTGGACGTCTCCGTGGTCGGCCTGCCCGGACGGATCGCCCGGGGCAGCGGCTGGCACACGTTCAAGATGAACGTCTACAACTCCTCGAAGTCCGCCGTGAAGGAGGTCGACTACTTCGCGGGCGCCTCCTCCGACGAGGAGGGCAACGAGCTCTTCCGCTCGAAGCGGGTCGGCCTCCAGGCCCTCGACCCGGAGACCGGCACATGGGTGGAGCTCAGCGAGGACGGCCGCGCCGTCGGTTACGTCGGCCGGTCCGACGAGATCCCCGCGGGCTACGAGGTCGACATCCCGCTGCGCATCAATGTGCGGCCGACCGCCCCCGTCGGCGCCGGCTTCACGCTCGGTGCCGGTCTCTACGTGGGCGACAAGGACTGCGCCGGCGTCAGCGACATCGCGTACAGGTTCAAGATCGTGAAGTCCGGCGACAGCGGCTCGACGCCGCAGACCGGTGGCAGCGCCCCGGTCCCGGCCGCGAAGCCGGCCGACAACCCGGCGGGCAGGGTCGTGGGCAGTCTCGCGGAGACCGGTTCGTCCTTTGCGCTCCCGGTGTTCGCCACCGCGGGCGGCGCGGCCTTGGTGCTCGGCGCGGGCGCGATGTTCATCGTGCGGCGCCGCAGGGACGGTGCTGCCGGCGCATGACGCGTCCGGCTCGCCGTGACATGGAGGGGCTGCACTCGGAGGGGGGTGCAGCCCCTTTCTGCCGTCCCGATCGGCTAGGACTCCCGCGGCTTCTTCGGCGGGACGGCCGGCATCCCGAGGAACGGCAGCTTCAGCGCGCCGAACGCCTCCTTCGGCACGGCCGGTGACCGCGGCTCGACCGCGGCCAGCCGCTCGTACGCCTCGCTCTGCGCCGGACGCGGGTCCGCCTCGCCCTTGTTGGGCCACAGCGACATGGCGCGCTCGGCCTGTGCGGTGATGGTGAGCGACGGGTTGACGCCGAGGTTCGCGGAGACCGCCGAACCGTCGACCACCGAGATGCCGGGGTGTCCGTAGAGCCGGTGGTACGGGTCGATCACCCCGTCGTCGGCGGTGGCACCGATGGGGCAGCCGCCCAGGAAGTGCGCGGTGAGCGGGGTGCCCATCAGCTCGCCCACGTTCGAACCGGCGAAGCCGTTGATCTCCTCGGCGAGCAGTGTGGCGCTGCGCGTCGCCGCCTCGATCTGGGTCGGGTTGGGCGCGCCGTGCCCCTGCCGGGCGGTGAGCAGCCCCTTCCCCACGCCGCCCGGCTTGCGGTACGTCGTCAGGGAGTTGTCGAGCGACTGCATGACCAGCCCGATGATGGTCCGCTCCGACCAGCGGCGGTTGGAGAGCGACCGGGCCGCGAGCGTGGGGTGCTTGACCAGTTCGAGCAGCCACCTGCGCACCCGGTGCGCGCCGTACGGCACCTGGAGGACGGTCAGCGCGCCCATCGAGTTGGAGCCCTTGCCGTACCGGACCGGTTCGATGTGGGTGTTCTCGTCCGGGTGGATCGAGGAGGTGATGGCGACGCCCCGGGTGAAGTCGGCCCGCGCGGTCCCGTGCTTCTTCCGGTAGCGCCGGTCACTGGTCTGCGAGCCGACCAGGCCCTCGGAGTTGGTACGGGTCAGCTCACCGAGCCGGGACGAGATCCGGGGCAGCAGGCCGGTGTCCTTCATCCGGTGCAGCAGTGTCTGGGTGCCGTACGTGCCCGCGGCGACGACGACCTCGCGGGCGGTGAACGTGCGGCCCCTGCCCTTCTTCCGGTTGTCGGTGGGCAGGGTCTTGACCGCGTAGCCGCCCCGGGAGTCCTCGGTGACCGCGACGACCGAGGTCATCGGGTGGACGACCGCGCCCGCCTTCTGAGCGAGGTGGAGGTAGTTCTCGTTGAGGGTGTTCTTCGCGCCGTGGCGGCAGCCGGTCATACATTCGCCGCACTCGGTGCAGGCCTTGCGGGAGGGCCCCGCCCCGCCGAAGAACGGGTCCGGCACCTCGCCGCCCGGCCGGGCCTTCGCCGTGCCGTCGCCGTCCTCGCCGTCCCCGAAGAAGACGCCGACCGGCGCCATGTGGAACGTGTCGCCTATGCCCATGGCCTGCGCGGTCGCCTTCAGGTGGACGTCCGACGGGGTCATGGTCGGGTTCAGCCGGACCCCCAGCATCCGCTTGGCCTGGTCGTAGTACGGGCCCAGCTCCTCGCGCCAGTCGGTGATGTCCTTCCACTGCGGGTCGTCGAAGAACGGCGCGAGCGGCTCGTACAGGGTGTTGGCGTAGTTCAGCGAACCGCCGCCGACGCCCGCGCCCGCCAGCACCATGACGTTGCCCAGCAGGTGAATGCGCTGGATGCCGTACAGACCGAGCGTCGGGGCCCACAGGAAGTTCTTCAGGTCCCAGGAGTTCCTGGGCAGTTCGGACCGGGTGAAGCGGCGGCCCGCCTCCAGCACCCCGACCCGGTACCCCTTCTCGGTCAGCCGCAGCGCCGACACCGCACCGCCGAAGCCCGAGCCGACCACGAGTACGTCGTAGTCGTAGGCGGCGTCGTCTTCGGTCCTCTCCGGGGCAACGGGCCGATTCTGGGCAGGGCTGTCCTGGGACATGGCTCTCCTCGGTGCGAAACGGGCGGAAAGTGCTGCGGTACCGGGAGGTGCCGCGGTACCCGGTGTCAGCGCAGGCGGAACGCCTTCATCGCCTTGAGGCTGACGCTCATGAACGCCGCGTACTTCTCGTCGTCCATCCCGAAGGACGGGGCGAGCGGGATCAGCCGCTGCTGGGCGACGGTCTGTGCCTCGGTGTACTTGAGGATGCCCTCGGAGCCGTGCCGGCGGCCGAGACCGGAGTCCTTCATGCCGCCCATCGGGGACTGCACGCTGCCGTACGCGGGGGCGTACCCCTCGTTGATGTTGACCGTGCCGGTGCGCAGCCGGGCGGCGACCCGGTGGCCGCGCCTGGAGTCCTTGGTCCAGACGCTGGAGTTCAGGCCGTACGGGGTGGCGTTGGCGAGGTCCACGACCTCGTCCTCGTCGGTGAAGCGGTAGACGGAGACGACCGGGCCGAAGGTCTCCTCGCCGCACACCGCCATCGGTGCCTCGACGCCGTCGAGGATGGTCGGCTCGTAGAACAGCGGGCCGATGTCGGGTCGGGCGACGCCGCCCGCGACGAGCCTGGCGCCCTTCTCGACGGCCTCCGCGACGTGCCGGGTGACGGTCTCCAGCTGGCGCTCGCCGACCAGGGAGCCCATGTCGGCGCCGTAGGCGAGCGAGTTGCCGAGCCGCATGGCCTTCGTACGGGCCGCGAAACGGGCCACGAAGTCGTCGGCGATCGACTCGTGGACGTACAGCCGCTCGATGGAGATGCAGAGCTGGCCGGCGGAGGAGAAGCAGGCGCGGACGGCGCCCGCGGCGGCCTTCTCCACGTCGGCGTCCTTCAGGACCAGCATGGCGTTCTTGCCGCCGAGCTCCAGCGAGACGCCGACGAGCCGGGCCGCCGCGCCCTGCGCGACCTCGCGGCCGGTGCGGGTGGAGCCGGTGAACGAGACGTAGTCGGCGTGCTTGACGACCTCGGGGCCGACGACCGGGCCCTCGCCGAGGACGATCTGGAAGACCTCGGCGGGCAGTCCGGCCTCGATCAGCAGGTCACGGGCCCACAGCGCGGTCAGCGCGGTCTCCGTGTCGGGCTTCATCACGACGGCGTTGCCGGAGACGAACGCGGGCAGCGCGTCGCCCACGGACAGCTCGAACGGGTAGTTCCACGGCGCGATCTGGCCGATGACGCCGCGCGGCTGGCGCAGCTCGGTGACCTTGGTGAGGGTCGGCACGACCCCGGTGTGCCGCTTCGGCTTCAGGTACGCGCCGGCCCTGCGCCCGTAGTGGCGGGCCGCGACGGCGACGGCCTGCACCTCCTCGTGGGCGTGCAGCCGGGCCTTGCCGGTCTCCAGCTGGATGAGGTCGAGCACCTCGGCCTGGCGGCTGAGCACCAGGTCGTGGAAGCGGAGCAGTACGGCGGCCCTGGCGCGGACGGGGGTCGCGGCCCAGGCGGGCTGGGCGGCGCGGGCCCGCTCGAAGGCGCCCGCCACGTCCTCGGGGGTGGACTCCGGCAGGTCGGCCAGTTTCTCCCCGGTGAAGGGGGTGTGGTTGGCCGTACGGCCCGAGCCGGCCACGCCCCGGGTCAGCTGGGCGACCACCTCGGGTGTCACCACATCGGCGGCGGTGCGTACGCCCGCGGGGGCGGCGGCCACCGGGTTGGTGCCGACCGGGGCTGCGGGGGTGGATGTGGAGGCCTGCGAGTCCGTCATGAGGGCGAGAGTACGTCCAGCCGCACACTTTGGGTACCCGTGGGTAACGGGTTTTCACAGTCCCCACAAACGAGCCAGCGATCACTGGCAACAAAGCCCCTGATCAGGAGCCCTGTCGTCCCGGCGGGGTCCGGCAGGGCCCGGCCGGCTCAGCCTGAGCTGTCCGGCGGACGCCATCCGCGCAGCATCGTGTCGAACTGCGCCCGGGTCGTGTCCCAGTCCTCCGCCGGGCCCGTCATGTACAGCGCGTACTCGGGACCGCCCTCCTCGCCGAAGTACATCTGGTCGATGGCGTGGCGCGGGCCCGGATGGTCCTTGGTCTCGGTCCAGGTGAACTCCCAGAGCGAACCCGGCCGGTCCCGGTACGTGTTGGAGTGCAGGGTCTTGCGCTCGTAGCCGGGCAGCCGTTTGGCGAGCTGGGGCTCCAGGCTCGTCACCATGTGCATGTACGGGTTCTCGAAGTCGGGCGCCGGGTCGATGCTGATCCGGATGTAGTGCACACCGTTGTCCGGGGTGTAGTCGATCTGGTTGCCGTCCGCCCGGCGCTCCCAGCCCTCGGGCACGGTCAGGCTGAAGCCCTCGGGGTCGTCCACCCGCTTCCAGCCGTCGGGCACGTCCTTCACCGGCTTGTCGGGCTTGGCCGAGGGCGAGGTGGACTTGGAGGTGGAGGTGGGGGGCTTCTCGGGGGCGACGCCCGCGTGGGTGCTCTTGCCGCCGCCCCGGGTGGTGCCCTCCGACCCGTCCCCCAGCTTCATCGCGGCGAGTCCCGCGCCGCCGCCGACCAGCGCCGCGGCCGCGATGACCAGGACCACGGTGCGCCAGCGGCTGCGGCTGCGCCGGGGCGCCGGGGCAGGTGCGGGGGGCACCGGGTGGGGCAGTTGGGTGGTTCCGGGCGCGGCGGGGCCGTCCGGGCCCAGCGAGCGCAGGACCTCGTCGGGAACGCTCTGCGTCGGCACGAACGCCTGGGCGGCCACGGGCGCGCGGCCCTCCATGGCGTCCAGCAGCATCCGTTCCGTCTCCGCGGCCGACGGGCGCTCGTCCGGCTCCTTGCGGAGCAGCGCGGTGATGACGGGCGCCAGCGGGCCCGCCCGTCCGGGCGGCGGGGGCTCGTCGGCGACGACGGCCTGCATGGTGGAGATCGGGGACGTGCGGCGGAACGGCGAGCGGCCCTCGACCGCGGTGTAGAGCGTCGCGCCGAGCGACCACAGGTCGGAGGCCGGTCCCGGGTCGCCGCCGCGCACCCGCTCGGGCGCCAGGTAGTCGATGGAGCCGACCAGTTCACCGGTCCTGGTGATGGTCGAGTCGCCCTCGATGGCCGCGATCCCGAAGTCGGTGAGCAGTACCTGGCCGTCCTTGGCGAGGAGCACGTTGCCGGGCTTCACGTCACGGTGCAGGACCCCCGCCCCGTGGGCGGCGCGCAGGGCGCTCAGCACGTGGAGGCCGATCCTGGCGGCCTCGCGCGGCTCGATCTCGCCGGATTCCTTGGCGGCGTCGGCGAGGGAGGGGCCGTCGACGTACTGCATGACGATCCAGGGCCGGTTGTCGTACTCGATCACGTCGTGCACGGTGACCACACCCGGGTGGGTGATCCGGGCGGCCGCGCGGGCCTCCTTCTGTGTGCGGGCGTGCAGCACGATCCGGTCCGCCTCCGCGACGTACAGACCGGCGGTCAACTCCTTGACCGCGACCGTGCGGTGCAGCACCTCGTCGTGGGCGCGCCAGACCTTGCCCATGCCGCCGCGACCGAGAACCTCGCCCAGCCGGTACCTGCCGGCCAGCACCAGTCCCGCGTCCGTGCCCTGTGATCGATCCACGTATCCCCGCCCCGTTCCTCAGGTGCCAGATTACGGAGGGGATGCACGGCCACGGAACCTCGCACCGCCCACGAGACCGCACTGTGATGCTTGTCGCTCCGGCTTCGCCCGGGAGTTGTACGGAGAGGGTTCAGTGCGTCACGCGATAGGAGGCGACGGCCTGTTCGTAGATGTCCGACACCTTGTCGCGCCGGTTCTCCGGGCCGATGACCTGGATGACGTGGTAGCGGCCCGCGACGATCATCACCAGATTGCGGGCGTACACCTCGCGTCCCGACGCGTCCTGCCAGGTGAACTGCCCCTCCGCCATGGCCTGTCGTCCGACGTCGATCCGGCGCAGCCCGCTCGACCCCGACCAGCTGGAGTCGCGGAACTGCTGCAACTCCAGCTCCTTGCCCGCCTGGTAGGCCAGCGGGTCGTCGCCGTTGGCCTTGACGGTGTCGCGGCCCGGGACGATCAGCAGGCTGAAGCCGTCGCTGCCGTAGCGGATCTGACGGTCCGCGTTGGCGGGGCTGCGCTGCCAGCCCTTGGCCACCCCGACTTCGAAGCCCTCCTGGTCCTTGCGCAGGGTGTAGCCGGGGGCGAGCGCGACCGCGGAGCGGCTGGTCTGCGGCTGCTGGGAGGTGGGCGACCCGGAGGAGTCCTGACCGCCGGAGTCCCCCGTGCCGGGGTCCGGCGAGCCGGAGACCGAGGACGCCGGGCCGGTGGAGCCGCTGCCCGGTTCGTCGTCCGACCCGGGCATGAACATCACGGCGTACGCGACGGCCGCGGCGAGGGCCAGCAGGATCAGCACCAGGAGCAGCCGTCCGAGCCGCCGCGGCGCCCGTCCCCCGCCCTCATGGGGGCGGGGCGGGGTGCGCAGCACCTTGGGGCCCTTGGGCTCACGCGGCGGCCTGGGGGGCCGCTCCGCCCTGGGCCGGTCGAACCTGTCCGGCCCGTCGAGCGCGCCCGGCCTGTCGAACCCGTCCTGCCGGCCGTACCCGTCCTGCCGGTCGAATCCGTCCTGCCGGTCGGGGGCGGTCCGCGGGTCGGGCCTGTCCTGACGGCCGGACCTGCCCTGCCGGTCGGGCTTGTTCTTGGTGTGGCGGTGGCGGCCGTGGGTCGCGTTGCGCCCGCGGCGCCTGCGGACCAGCTCGCCGCGGCGGCGCACGATGGGGAGCCGGGCGGTGTCGGCGGACGGCAGGGGTACGACGTCCAGACCGGCCTCGGGCTCGGGCGCCGAGCGCACCAGGGAGCGCAGCCAGCCGCTCAGCTCCTCGAAGTCCGGGCGCTCGGTGGGGTCCTGACGCAGCAGGGACTCGACGACGGGGCGCAGCGGACCGCACTCCTCGGCGAAGGCGGGCGGCTCCCCGCACACCATCTGGACGAGCTCGGCCGCGTTCTCCTCGGGGTAGGGGGCGTGGCCCTGGACGGCGCGGTAGAGCAGCGCACCCAGCGCCCAGAGGTCGGTGGCGGGTCCGATCGGCGGCGCCAGCCGCCAGTTCTCGTGGACGGGGCCGGCCTGCTCGGGCGCCCAGCGCTCGGTGACCGCGCCGACCACGGCGATCCGGGTCTGCCGGGCGCGCTCGGCGGCCAGCGGGGTGGCGGGGCCCCGGTAGACGGAGTCCGTACGGCCGCTCCCGGCCACCTCGTCCCAGCTGCCCGGCTGCTGCGGCGGGGCCGTCCGGTGCGCGGGCAGTGCCGGGGAGTCGCCGTGGCGCCGGGCGTCGGCGCGCAGGGCGTCCTCGCCGGAGCCCCCGGCGGGAACGGGGCGGCCGGAGCCGGGGCCGTCGCTCCAGGAACCGGTGAGATGCAGCCGCCGCGGGGGCGGGTAGCCGTCCTCGTCGTCGCCTTCGTCGATGTCGTGGGGGCCGGGTGCGTACGGGTCGTCGGCGTACCGGTCCTTGCCGTACGGGTCGTCGGTGGCGCGGCGCCGGGAGGCGGCGGGCCCCGGACGGCTGTGGTCCGGGTCCGACGGGCCGGCCGCGCCGGCCGGGTCCGGCAGACCTGTGTCCTGCGGCCGTGCGGAGCGCTGGACCGGCAGGCTTCCGGTGTCCTGGACGTCGCCCGCCTCGGCGCGCCGCCGGTCCTCGCTGACGCGTGCGGCGGCTCGGGCGCCCTCGCGGTAGGCAACGATCGCTCCGGCGCGCCCGGCCCGCGACTGCGCGGCATCTCCCGTGCCGCCGCGGGGGGCGTCGTCGTCGGCGCGGTCGTTCTCGTCGTACGGATCACCGTCACCGTACGGATCACCGTCACCATGCGGGTCGTCGCCGTACGAGGCGTCACCATGCGGGTCGTCGCCGTGCAGGTCGTCGCCGTACGAGGCGTCGTCATCGGTGGGCGGGGCGCCGGCCGGCCGGCCCGTCTCGATGGCCGCCGGGCCGCGTGAGGCCGGGACCTCGGACGGAAGAGGAGGAAGGGACGGAAGAGGTGGCGCGAACACGCCCGCGGAGCCCGTGCCGAGCGCCGGCCGGTCGAACCCGGCCTCGTGCCCGCCGTCCTCGTACCCGTGGTCACGCTCGATCTCGTACCCGCCGCGGCCCTCGTATCCGGCCTCGTATCCGTCCTCGTATCGGTCCTCGTCCTCGTCCTCGTCCCCGTCGAGCCGTGGTGTCGTCACATAGCCGCAGAGCGCCTCCTCGGCCGCCCCGGCCGCCAGGCCGGTCAGCACGACGCGGCCGTCGTCGCAGATCAGCACCGTGCGGACGGTGATGTTGCGATGGGTCCAGCCGTGGGCGTGCAGCACTCGCAGCGCGGTCAGCACGTCGGAGCCGATCTCGGCGGCCCGGAAGGGGTTGAGCGGGCGTTCCGCGAGCAGGGAGGCGAGCGGGCGGGCCGCGACGAGTTCGCTCACGATCCAGAGCGATCCCGCCTCGGCGAACACGTCGAAGACCTGGTCGAGCCTGGGGTGGTCGGGCACCTGGGCCGCCGCCTGCGCCGCTTCCACGGCGCGCCGGACCGCCGGGTCGGCGGGCATCCGCACGGCCCGTCCGGTGGCCCGCCGGAACTCCGGGGCCGGATCCTCGGCGTCGAGCACCTCGGCGTCCACCACCTCGGGCAACGGCACCTGCCGGACCAGGACTTCCTGTCCGCTATAGGTGTCGAACGCCCGGGTCTCGACCGTTTCGTACGCATCGTCCGAGGGCAGCGGAAGGCGGTAGCGGTCGGCAAGTACCCGACCCGCATAGTCGTCCACGACGCCTCCCCAGAGCGCGCTGTCCCCCCGGCCATGAAAGACCGCACCGATCCGTCAATTGCGGTCACTTACCGTGCAATTGACCCACCGTTCCGGCTGCGTAAGGTCTTCAGGCTCTCACGATACGTGGCGAGCGCCGGCCACGCGGCCGGGTCGGCGCATCCCGGCCCTTTCCGCCCACGGATCGGGAGGCGCGCCGGAACATTCAGTCGATGGGCTTGAAGGTGTCGAACGCGGTCTTGCGCATCGCCCGGCACTCCGCACTGTCCCACTCGTCGGCCTTGCAGCTGATCATGATCGCGTAGCCGTGCTTGCCGTCGACCTTGAAGCCCCGGTTGATCACCCGGACCCGCTGGCCGTGCTGGGTGCGCTCGAACTGCCAGTCGGCGACGGTCGGGTAGCCCTTGTACTGAACCTTGTCGATGCCGAGATGGCGGTAGCCGTTGCTGCTGGCCGCGACGGCGGCCTTCGCCGTGTTCCAGGCCGCGGCGGCGTCACCACCGGGCGAATCGGTGTAGTCGACCTGGATGCGGGGGAAGCCGCCGCTGACGTTGTAGATGGCGCCGGAGTTGTTGCCCGCCGGCTGGTCGAAGCGGAACTTCTCGGGCATGACCATCGAGAAGTGGAATCGCTTGTTCGTGACCAGCTTGAATCCGGCGGGCAGGGTGTCCTTTGGCTTGTCGCCCTTCGAACCGTCCGACTCCTTGTCGGTCTTGTCCTTGCCCTTGCCCTCGTCCTGTCCCTGGCCCTGGCCCTGGCTGCCGTTCTGGTCCTGGTCCTTGCCCTTGCCGCTGCCGTTGCCGTTGCCGCTGTCGGTGTCCGCGGAGCCGCCGGTCGCCGTCGAGGAACCGGCCGAGGTGGACTTGTCGCCGTTGCCGCCGCCCTTGCCCGGGTCGTTCTCGTCGCCTCCGCCGAGCGTGAGCGCGAGGACCGTGCCCAGCACGGCGAGCACGATCACGGCCGCGATGATCGCCAGGGTGCGGCGTGGCACCACGTCCGTGATGGACGCGCGGGGCGGGGTGGCCGGGGACGTGGCCGGGC
>NZ_JBCEWQ010000137.1:0-23634 GCF_038448545.1 Streptomyces sp. CLV115 | reverse complement strand
CACCCCCAACTCCCCTCACGAACAGCCCCCTTTACAACCCCACCCAAACCGACGTACGCGCAGCCGGAGCAGCGGGGGCGGGCACGCCCGCGATGCGTCCCGTGACGCGACCGGGACCGGGGCCTGGGCCTGGGCGGGGCCAGGTGCAGGGCCAGGTGCGGGAGCCCGGCGCGGGGACAGTCGGGAGGCCAGGCGCGGGGCTGGGACGGGGGACGGGTGTGAGACCAGGCGCGAGGCCCATGCACGGGCCCTGGCGCGGGGCCGGCAGAGCACCGAGATCCACGCCACACGCGCACCCACGCGGCACACAACCGAGCACAGCCCACGAAGGCGGCAATGCGGGGCGACCCCCGCAAGCCTGATCCGCTAGGCTGTCAGCGGTCAGTCAGCCAGTAGCAGTCCGACCAGGACGCCTGTCTCACCGGGCGCGGCATCCCCGACGGGGTTTCCGGACCGGCTTCCGACAAGCTCCGCCTTCGTGGGGCTTGTAGAAAACTCCGTCGTCGCAGGTCGGGGGCGAGTGCCTCAGAGTGGGCGCAACGGAGGGCTGCGGTTTTGGGAACGCTGGGCCTGTAGCTGCTGGTCAGGCTGCTTTGCTGGTAGTCGACTTGAATGAGTTGTGGTTGCCTCAGGGGTTCAGTGCACTGGTTGGTGTGGACGTGCCTGAGTGTGGTGTGGTCTTGAGCCTGGGTGTATGGGCCTGGTTGCTTCGTGTTCACAGCGGATCGTTTTGATCGCCTTGTTGTCGTGTGACAGCAAGGCGGTTTTGTTGTGCTGCCCTGCCGATGCGGGGGTGTGGTGGCCTGTGCGGTTGCCTGTTCCTGACGCGGGTTCCGTCAAGGGTGTGGTGCGGCGGTGGGCCGAGCGCGCCACTGTGGGCGCGGTGACGCGAGGCACGGTAACGGGCCGTCTGCGGGTGTCTGGGCGGGGCGGTGGCCCGTGTGAGGCGGATGTGGTCATCCTGAAGGCGGCCGGGCCGGTGGATGCGCGGTTGGTCGATGTCTCGGCGCGGTGGTGGCCTGTGGCGGGATTGGCCGAGGCAGGCGTGGGGCTGTTCCCCGCGGAGCTGGGGCTGCTGGTCGAGGGTTACGTCCAGGGCTGGATTCCGGATGGGGTTATCACGCTGGACGCGTAGGGCCGGGTTCGTGGGGTCTGTTGTGCTGGGCTGCGGCGCGGACGGCGTGGAGGCCGGGCCACAGCTGGTGGTTGAGGGCGTCTTCGAGGCGGATGAGGGTACCGATGTCGGGCAGGACTTCGCCGGTCAGGACGCGGGCGACGGTGGAGTGGGCGACGCCGGCGAGGTTCGCGATGTCGCGCAGGGAGTACCCGCGGGCGCGGAGGACCTGGTCGAGGTCGCGGGCCAGGAGCAGGCTGCAGTGGGCGCTGAGCGGGGCTCCGGGAATCAGGTCGGCCTGTGGCCAGTCGCCTTGGAGGATGTAGCGGTGGGGGGTCTTGTCGTTGCTGCTCCTGGGCACGGGGTGATGATGTCACGGTCTGGCGAGGGGTTTTGACCATATGTGCAACCCAGTGGGGTCCGTCGACACCGGCGCCGGGCCGGGGTACGCAGGGGTGAAGCCCTCGCGCGTGCCGGCGGGCGGACGCCGCAGTGTTCCGGGCCCGCAGGAGGAGTGGCTTCGGGGGGTTTGCGGGCGAGGGCGCGGGGGTGGCGGCACGGGCTCACGGGCAGTGGCACTGACCTGGCAGCGTTCCTCAACTGCTGGCGTGTCCAGCGGTGTTGCATTGCAAGGGCGGCGGCTTCCGCACGGGCCCCACCTCTGCGGCCAGGCTCGTGGCGTCAACTGGAGTGCTGCCGGTACACCCGTTCTTGCAGTCTTTGAGCTTTGGGCTACGGATGCAGCTTCCGGGGCGGCTACGTTGGCCGTCACGTGCAGTCGAAGGAGGGGCGGGATGGTGGTGGCGCCGAGTGCAGCGGGGCATCCGCAGCTGTCCCGTCTGCAGCGGGCCTTCGAGGGCGAGACGGCCAGGCGGGCAAAGGCCCGGGCCGTCAGGGAGCAGGCCGAACTCGTTCTTCGTCAGGCTCTGGAGGATGAGCAGACCGCGGATGCGCGGACCCTTGCGGTGCAGCGGGCGGTGGAGGCCGCCGAGCAGTATTTCTCCCGGCTCGCACAGCCCCGGGAACGGGTGCCGCGGGACACAGCGGGCGCTTGGACCTCGGGCCCGGAAGGGTCAACGCGGGCACGGCCGACCATCGACAGCGCCGTCCTTGCGGTGCTCGCCCCGGGTGGGCCGATGACGCTCGCCGACATCTACGCAGGCGTGGCAGGTGTGCGCCCCGGTACGAAGAACAACAACATCCGCTCGTCGCTGGACCGCCTGCGAAGGGTGGGGCGGGTGGATCGGGCCGGGCCATTCCGGCAGGGCCTGTACCGGATCGCCGATCCGGAAAAGACGGGCCCGGCACACAACTGAAGAGCAGTGATGAGTCCCTCGCGGAAGGGGACCACCGGAGCAACTGACAGGTCCTCCGGTGGCCCCGTGACGCGTCAGCTTGAGGACCCACGCATCGTGAACGAGCGTAGGACATTGCGCGGTCACGAAGGCGGTCCTCGGCTGGATACCCCCGTAAATGACGAATCCTTGAGGACCCCACAATGAATTCGACCCCTTTTCATCCCACTTCGCACACAAATGGTGCGTGTGCTGTGGTTGACGTCCGGCTTGACGCGGGAGAGTGGCTGTGACCCGGGCGTCCCGTGCCGGGTGTCCGGACGGCTGGGCGCCGCCGACCGGGCGCATGGGGACCGAGAAGCAGATGGAGCTGATCGCCGCGATCGCCGACCTCGGGGGTGAGGGGCGTGTGCCGGTGGGGCAGGACGCCGTGACCCGGCGCGCAGACCTGTCACCGAGCACCATGTCCGGGGTACGGGCGTTCTTCGAGCAGGCGGGGCTGATCGAGCCCGGCCGCGGCACCTGGGCGGTGACTGAGGCGGGTCTGCGGTTCGCGCGGCTGCGGTCGGTCGATTCGGCCCGGTCCCGCCTGGTGCTGCGTGAGCTGTGGCGGGGGCAGTGGTTCGAGCAGGCCGCGCTGGACTTGCTGAAGGACGGCCCGCTGGAGGAAGGGGTCCTTGCCGGCCGGCTGGGCGAGGGCCTGCCGGGCCGCCGTGAGCGATGGATCTACCTGGTCGAGTGGCTGGTCCATGCACTGATCGTGCACCGTGACAACGGGCTGGTCGCGGCGCCGGGGACCGCCTCGGGCACGACCGCGGGCAGTGGCGGGGTGCGGGCGGACGGGCCGGTTATCTTCGATCCGCTCATGACGATGCCGGACGAGGACCTCGCGGCGCTGCCCACCGACCGCTTCGTGGCGCTGATGGACACCTACCGCACCCTGTTCACCTCGCTCACCCCGCCGCCCGCCGGCGCCTGACCCCCGCGCGCGCCGCCCCGAACCCGAACCGGACGCCTGGCCGTCCGGCCTGCCCACCGGGCCGGGCGGGCAGGCGGGCGGGCCGTCCCGTCTTCCGCACCCGCCTCCTCGCGGCGGCGTGCACCTTCCCCCCTCCTTCCTTTCATTCCTTCTTGCTTCTCGTCGGGCCGCCGCACTGTGCCCGCGGACCGTGCTGCCCTGTCACCGGCATGGAGTCGTCCATGCCCCACTTGGCTGACGGTCCGTCACCTTGGTGCGCGGTCCGGGTTGCCGTGGAGATCACCCGTGCCGAATCTGTCGCATGTATGGAACACCAGCTCATGTCCTGCCCCGGACCGCCGTGAGTGCCGCCCCGCACGGTGGGAGGGGGGTCTGCCCGTGCTGGTGCCGCCCGAGCGAAGGATCTACCAGGTGGGTTGCGACGTTTCTCTGCCCCATGCTCTTGACCGTGTCCGTGACCTGTGGGGGTCGATGACGGCCCGCGGGGAGATGACCGGGCAGACCCTCGACAAGTTCACCCTGCTGCTCAACGGCCGCTTCGCCCGCTACGCGAGGCTGAACGGGGCGGTCCTGCTGGAGGATGTCACCGCAGGCCTCGTGGAGGACTTCGTGACCGCCCGGGGGCGTTCGCGCCACGGGCATGTCAGTGACGCGGCCGTGGCCACCATGTATCTGCGCCGCTCGGTCCTGCGCAGCGCCTACCGCGGGCTGCGGGAGCTGGGGCTGAGCGACCAGGATCCGGCCCGGGACATCGTGCTGCCGCCCCGCACGGACGGCGAGGTGCGGCCGCTGTCGGAGGGCGAGGTCGTCGATCTGCGTCACCAGGCATCGTTCGTCGCCCGTCCCAGCCGTCACGGTGCGGCCGCCGCGCTGGCCCTGTCCGGAGGCCACAGCGGGGAGATCGGCCATATCCGGGTCAGGGACCTGGACGCGCAGGGCCGCCGGGTGTGGATGCACGGCTCCACCAAGACCGACCCGCGCTGGTGCCTTCTGGACGACTGGGCGCTGGTGACGCTCCAGGGCAGGGCGGAGTTCGTCACGGCCCGCCAGGTGCACGCACCGTCCGCGCCCTGGGCCCGCCTGGCCGTGTCCGACCACGACGCCCCCGACTGCAACCTGCAGGCCCGTGCCTGTGTGGCCCTGCGTGATCTCCTCGTGCGGATCGGCCTGGGCGGCGAGGCGGACGTCAAGCCGTCCTCCGTCACCGCGTGGGCCGGGGTGGAGGTCTTCGAGCGGACCGGCCGCATCGAGCAGGCCGCCCGGCGTCTGGGGCTGCGCTCGCTGGACCGGGCCGCCACCGTCATCGGCCACACCTGGCGCCCCGCCCCCGGCCCCGGCTCTGGCTTCGGCCCGGGTGGCGGTGTTGTGCGGGAGGAAGGGGAGTGCGGTGCCTGACGACATCTTCGGCGAGCCGTTGCCCGCGCTGGTGCGGCCGCGCCGCAAGCGGCAGCTGACCGATACCGAGCAACGCAGCGTCACACAGCGGATCGAGGACTGCCTCGACTATCCCGTCATCTACGAACTGGCCGAGCTTCTTCCTCCGCCCGGTCATGTCGGCTGCCCGCGCCGCTACCCGTCCCTGGTCTACCTCCTGCTCGCCTCCCTGATGCCGGTCACCGGCTCCAAGCGCTCCGCCGTCGGGGCGCTGACCACCCCGGCGCAGTGGAGCCGTGTGCGTGCGGCGGTGCGCCGGCATGCCGGGCGGCGTGCCGCGGCGCTGCTGGCACCGGCTCCGCCCAGCCGCGCCCAGTACCTGTATGCCGAGGAGAACATCCTCGCCCCGCACATCGACATGCTGCAGGAAGCCTTCGAGCACCATGCCCTCCAACAGGCGGTGGCTCAGGGCCTGTTCCCGGCCGGTTCCGCACGGAACTGGGCCGGGCCGCGGCGCGGGCAGCTGCTGGCGGGGGACGCCACCGTCCCCAAGGCCCCCTCCAAGGCCGAACAGGCCACCACCGAGGACACCGCGACCGGGCGGGTCCTCAGCCACCGCATCGACCCGGCCGCCCGGGTGTACTACGAGAACGGTGAGAAGGCGAAGCGTGCCGCGCGCGGCACAAAGTGGTTCTTCGCCTCCGGGCGCGAGGACGGGTACTGGCGGCGCGTCATCCTCGCCTTCTGCCACGTCGCCGGCGGTGCCTACGAGGACGAGGCCGCCGTCGCGGTACGCACCTTCACCCACCTGTCCTCGCACCTGCCCGGGTGCATGGGAGTGCTGTACGACGGGGCCTTCCGCGGCACCCATCGCGACGCCCTGGCCCGCCAGGGCCTGCTGGTCATCAACAAACAGCACGGCTCCACCGCCCCGCGCGCCTACGAACTGCTGCGCTACGGGCGCTGCCGCCACGTCCTGTGGTGCCAGGACGGGCGGATCGCCGAACGCATCGGGCTCGACGACGGCACCAGCCACCTCGTCCCCGTCCCCGTCACCCGGCTCGAGCCCCGCCACGGGCCGGCGAAGAGCCGCTGGTACCACCTGCTGCGCATCCCCTGCCGCCACGGCGCCCACACCCACCGCGTGCCCGTGGCCATCACCACCACCCCCGCCGACCGCACCGGCACCGACCGCGCAACCGGCAAGCCCCGCCCCAGCGATTCCGAGCGCGAATTCCACCGCGCCGAGCACCTCCAGCAGATCCCGCAGGACACCCGCGCCCACCAGCTGCTCTACCCCTACCGCAGCGACGCCGAGTCCCTCCACAACCAGCTCGACCAGAGCCTGTGGAACCGCCGCATGATCTCCTACGGCCTGGCCCGTCAGAAGGTCTACGTCCTCGGCTTCACCCTCTCCCAGAATGCAACCAGCCACCGCCTCCACCAGGACAGAAACGGGCAGTGAGACCGCCGGTGACAAGAAAGGGTCAAGAGCAGGACGCCGTCGCTTCCCGGCAGAGCCTGGCTCTGCCGGGAAGCGACGGCGGTGATCAGCCGTTGAAGTCTGCGAGATCGCGTTCCAGTGCGGCCTTCGGCTTTGCGCCGACGATGGTCTTGGTAACCTCGCCGCCCTGGTAGATGTTCATCGTGGGGATGGACATGACGCCGTACTCGGCGACGGTGGCCGGGTTCTCGTCGATGTTGAGCTTGACGATTTCGATCTTGTCGCCGTGTTCGGCGGCGATCGCCTCCAGGGAGGGGGCGAGCTGGCGGCACGGGCCGCACCAGCTGGCCCAGAAGTCGACGGGCACGGGTTTGGTGCTGTTGAGGACTTCCTCGTCGAAGTTGTCGTCGGTGACGCTCTGGAGAGCCATGGCGGCCTCCTGTTGCAGGTGGTTCAGACGGTGGCCGGGGCCTTGGCCGGTTCCGCGGTGTTCTCGGTGTCGGCGAGGGCGGCGAGGTAGCGCTCGGCGTCCAGGGCGGCCGCGCAGCCGGAGCCGGCAGCGGTGATGGCCTGGCGGTAGGTGTGGTCGACGACGTCCCCGGCGCCGAAGACGCCGGGAATGTTTGTGCGGGTGGAGGGGGACTGGACCTTGAGGTATCCCTCGTCGTCCAGGTCAAGCTGGCCCTTGAACAGTTCGGTGCGCGGGTCGTGGCCGATCGCGATGAATAGCCCGGTGGCGTCGATGTCGCGGGTGGCGCCGGTGAAGGTGTCGCGCAGGACGACGCCGACGAGCATGCCGTTGTCTTCCTTGATCTCGGCGATCTCGCTGTCGAACGCGAAGGAGATCTTGTCGTCGGCGAACGCGCGGTTCTGCATCACCTGTGAGGCCCGCAGGGCGGAGCGGCGGTGGACGATGGTGACCGACTTCGCGAACCGGGTCAGGAAGGTCGCCTCTTCCATCGCGGTGTCGCCGCCGCCGACCACGACGATGTCGCGGTCGCGGAAGAAGAACCCGTCGCAGGTCGCGCACCAGGACACGCCCCGCCCGGAGAGTTCGTCCTCCTTGGGCAGTCCGAGCTTGCGGTAGCCGGACCCGGTCGCGATGATCACGGCCTTGGCCCGGTGGACGGTGCCGGCGGTGTCGGTGACGGTCTTGATGGCTGCGGTGAGATCGACTTCGACGATGTCGTCGTCGATCATCTCGGCGCCGAAGCGCTCGGCCTGGGCCCGCATGTCCTCCATGAGCTGCGGACCCTGGACCCCCTCGGGGAAGCCGGGAAAGTTCTCGACCTCGGTGGTGGTGGTCAGGGAGCCGCCGACGAAGATGCTGCTGCCGAACAGCACGGGCCCCAGCTGGGCACGGGCGGCGTAGAGGGCGGCGGTGTATCCGGCGGGGCCGGAGCCGATGATGACGACATCGCGTATATCGCTCACGCCGTGGCCTGCGGGGCGATCTCGGCGATCAGGCCCTCGACGAGAGTCTTGATTTCGTTGCGGATGGGGCGGACGGCTTCGACGCCCTGTCCGGCCGGGTCGTCGAGCTTCCAGTCCAGGTAGCGCTTGCCGGGGAAGACCGGGCAGGCGTCACCGCAGCCCATGGTGATGCACACGTCGGACTCGCGGACGGCGTCGATCGTGAGGATCTTCGGGGTCTCGGCGGAGATGTCGATGCCGACCTCCGCCATCGCCTCGACGGCGGCGGGGTTCACAGTCTCCCCGGGGTTGGAGCCGGCGGAGCGGACCTCGACGCGGTCTCCGGCCAGGTGGGTCAGCCAGGCGGCGGCCATCTGGGAGCGGCCGGCGTTGTGGACGCAGACGAACAGGACGGACGGCTTGCCGGAGGACTCGGCCATGGTGATCGTTCTCTCTCGTCGCAGGGCGGTACCAGCCGCCAATGACTTCAGCCCCCGCTGGTATCAGCAGGCAATGATGTGAGAGTATCAGTACATGCTGACTTCAGTCGATCCTGATCTGATCCGGGTGCTGGGCGATCCGCTCCGCCTCCAGATCGTGACCCTGCTGGCCCGCGAGACGCTCTGCACGACGCACCTGGTCGAGGAGACCGGAGCGAAGCAGACCAACCTCTCCAACCACCTGAAGGTCCTGCGCGAGGCCGGAGTGGTGGAGACGGAACCGTGCGGCCGCTTCACCTACTACAAGCTCAAGCCCGAGGTCCTGGCCGGCCTGTCCGAACAGTTCGCCGCGCTGGCCGAGTCCGCCCGTACCGCAGCTGGGAACAAGAGGGCCTGCCCGTGACCTCCACCGAACCCACCACCGCCACGGCGGCCGGTGACGACTCGATCGTCAAGAAGCTCTCCACCCTCGACCGCTACCTCGCGGTGTGGATTCTGCTCGCCATGGCAGTCGGCCTCGGCCTGGGGCGACTGATCCCCGGGATGAACGACGCGCTGGCAAAGATCGAGATCGGCGGGATCTCGCTGCCGATCGCGCTCGGCCTGCTCGTCATGATGTACCCGGTCCTGGCCAAGGTCCGCTACGACAAGCTCGACACCGTCACCGGCGACCGCAAGCTGATGGTGTCCTCGCTGGTCATCAACTGGATCGTCGGCCCCGCGGTCATGTTCGCCCTGGCCTGGATCTTCCTGCCGGACCTGCCCGAGTACCGCACCGGCCTGATCATCGTCGGCCTCGCCCGCTGCATCGCCATGGTCATCATCTGGAACGACCTCGCCTGCGGCGACCGCGAAGCCGCCGCCGTACTCGTCGCCCTCAACAGCGTGTTCCAGGTCATCGCGTTCGGCCTGCTCGGCTGGTTCTACCTCGACCTGCTCCCGCGCTGGCTGAACCTCGGCGACGGCCAGGGCCTGGACGTCTCCGTCTGGCACATCGCGCTGAACGTCATCATCTTCCTCGGCATCCCGCTGCTGGCCGGCTTCCTCACCCGCCGCATCGGCGAGCAGAAGATGGGCCGAGAGAACTACGAGCAGAAGTTCCTGCCGAGGATCGGCCCCTGGGCCCTGTACGGGCTGCTTTTCACGATCGTCATCCTGTTCGCCCTCCAGGGGAAGACGATCACCTCGCAGCCCCTGGACGTGGTCCGGATCGCACTGCCGCTGCTCGTCTACTTCGCGATCATGTTCTTCGGCACCTTCCTGCTCGGCAAGGCCCTCGGACTCGCCTACGACCGCACCACGACCCTGGCGTTCACCGCGGCCGGCAACAACTTCGAACTCGCCATCGCCGTCGCCATCGCCACCTTCGGCGTCACCTCCGGCCAGGCACTCTCCGGAGTCGTCGGCCCGCTCATCGAGGTACCCGTCCTGATCGGACTCGTCTACGTCGCGCTCGCCTGGCGCAAAAAGTTCACGCCCGCAGCACTCACCACCCCGGGAAGGGACAGCTGATGCACTGCCTCGACTGCCGCACCACGGGAACGGACAGCACCACTGTCGGCGTCTGCCAGGGCTGCGGCGCCGGGGTCTGTGCGGCGCATGCCCGCATCGCAACCCGGAGCGTGCGACGGGGCAGCCTGATCGGAACCCCCGGTGAGGCCGAAGCGCGAACGGTGCTGTGCCCGGTGTGTGCCGCAGCCGAGGCACCGGCCGCAGCGGTTCTGACGGCCCGGTGACCGGCGCGGTGGACGTGGTGGTGATCGGCGGCGGGCAGGCAGGACTCGCCGCCGGGTACCACCTGCGCCGCAACAAGCTGGACTTCGTCATCCTCGACGCGCAGAACACGCCCGGCGGGGCCTGGCAGCACACCTGGGACTCCCTGCACCTGTTCTCTCCGGCCGCGTTCTCCTCCCTGCCCGGCCGCCTCATGCCCGCCCAAACCGGCGAGGAATACCCGGACGCCGGGCACGTGGTGGAGTACCTGACCGACTACGAACAGCGCTACGGCCTGCCCGTCCACCGCCCGGTCCGCGTCCAGGCGGTGCGCCGGGACGCGGACCGCCTACGGGTGGAGACAGACACCGGCACATGGTCGGCGCGGGTGGTCATCTCCGCGACCGGCACCTGGTGGCGCCCCTTCCTGCCCGCCGTCCCCGGCCAGGAGGTCTTCACCGGCCGCCAGATCCACACCACCAGCTACCGCAGCCCATCCGACTTCGCCGGACAGCGGGTCGTCGTGGTCGGCGGCGGGAACTCCGGCGCACAGATAGCCGCCGACCTTGCCACCCACGACGGCATCGACCTGACCTGGGTCACTCAACGCCCGCCCCGCTTCCTCGCCGACGACATCGACGGCCGCGCCCTCTTCGATGCCGCCACCGCACGCCGTCGCGCCCTGGACGAGGGCCGCACCGACACCGGCGGCGTCGCTTCACTCGGCGATATCGTCGCCGTCCCACCGGTCCGTGCAGCGCGGGACGCGGGACTGCTGAAGGCCCAGCCGATGTTCGAGCGGCTCGTTGCCGACGGCATCCGGTGGAGCGACGGAACGTCCGCCCGGGCGGACGCGGTGATCTGGTGCACCGGCTTCCGCCCCGCACTCTCCCACCTCGCTGCCCTGGGTCTGCGCGGGGAGGGGGGACATATCACCACGGACGGCACCCGTGCGGTCGGTGAGCCACGGCTGCACCTGCTCGGCTACGGCGACTGGACGGGACCGGCCTCCGCCACCCTCATCGGAGTGGGGCGCCCCGCACGCGAGGCCGTCCGGCAGATCACCGAGCTGCTCGCCTGAGTGTCCGCGGCATGCTGGAGGCATGCGGATCGAGGTCGTAGTCGTGAAGGAATGCCCGAACGAACAGCTGGCTTCTGGCCGGTTGCGGCAGGCGCTGGAGGCGGCCGGGCTGCGAGATGCCGATGTCGTCACCCGTGTGGCCGCCGATCAGGCCGAGGCCGAACGCACGGGTTTCACCGGCTCCCCGACCGTCCTCATCGACGGAGAAGACCCGTTCGCAGGAACCGGACGTGTACAGGGGATGGCCTGCCGCCTCTATCGCACCCCCGAGGGATTGGACGGAGCCCCGAGCGTCGGCCAGCTTCAACAGGCTCTCGCGGCCGCCTTCCGCCGCGAATCCTGACCCCGGTTCACCCGGCCGTTGCGGTACGCAATCGCTTCAGGACGTGCCCGGCGTCGCGTCCGGCACCGCGCAGCGTCTTGGAGGAGAAGCTGCGCTGGAATTCCATCCCGACGAAGCCCAGCCCCGGCACCCGGGTGGCGATGCCGCCCCGGTGCACCGGGGCGCCTTCGGTGCCGAGAGCGCCGCTGTCTTCCAGGTAGGGGAAGGTGAGACGGTAGCCGGTGGCGAGTACCGCGGCGTCGACCGTCTCCTTCGTGCCGTCGGCCCATACGACTCCCTCGCCCGTGAACCGGCTGAACATCTCGCGCCGGTCGACGCCGTGCTGGTCCAGGGCGGCGCGGTAGTGGCCGTCGTCGATTACGGAGACGGGAACCTTCGCCAGCAGCGGACGGATCGGTGCGATGTCGAGGCGGGTGTGCTTGAGCCACCAGTGCAGGTCCCGGCCCAGCGGGCGCCGGGGTGTCCATCCGACCGGGCGCCGGGTGGCCAGGGTGGTGTCGGCAACCGGACCGAGCTCGGCGGCGATCTGGACCGCGGAGTTGCCGCCGCCGACCACCACGACCCGCTGCCCGGCGAACGCCTCGGGGCTGCGGTAGCCGGCGGCGTGCAGCACCCGGCCGCCGAACTCCGCACGCCCCGGCAGGTCCGGGACAGACGGTGTGCCGTAGTCACCGGTCGCGGCAATGACTGCCCGGGCGCCGAACTCCCGCCCGTCCTCGGCCCGCACGGACCAGACGCCGTCCTGGCGTGTCACGGAGGTGACGGTTGTCGTTGTGCGGATGTCGGCAGAAAGGCGGCGCGCGTAGCCGCGGAGGTAGTCCACCACCTCGTCCCGGCGCGGGTAGCGGTCTGGGTCGCCGGGGAAAGGCGTCCCGGGCAGGGATGAGTACCGGGCCGGGGAGAACAGCGTGAGGCTGTCGTAATACTGCGGCCAGGACCCGCCCGGCTGATCGGCCGCCTCCAGCACCAGAACGCGGGTGAAGCCGTGACGCGGGGCGAGGGCCGCGGCAGCCAGGCCGGACTGCCCGGCACCGATGACGACGAGATCGGCATGCTCCATGAGATCGTGAACCCCACAATGAGTCGTTGTTTCGGGAAGTAACGAAATGTTGAGCAAGTGGTGACAGAGAAAAGCAGCGAGAACTCCGCAGTGGATCCGGCGACGGCCGATTTCCTCAAGGCCCTGGCCAGCGAGACCCGCCAGAAGGTGATGCTGCAGTTCACCGGCGGCATCGAACTCACGGTCGGCGAGATCGCCGACCGCTGCGGGCTGAAACCGCCGACCGCCTCGGAACACCTGAGCCTGCTGCGCCGCGGTGGCCTGGTGGTCTCCCGCAAGGAGGGCAAACAGGTCTTCTACCGGGCCGACGGCGCCACCATGGCCGAGCGTGTCGCCTCACTCCAGGCGTACCTGGCGCGATGCTGCCCGCCAGGCTGCACCGGCTGACCGGCCGAGTGGGCAGCCGGTCAGTGGCCGGCGGCCGGGCGCAGGTCGAGCATGGCGGACATGGCTGCCACGACGGACGGTGCGACCTGGTAGTAGACCCAGGTCCCGCGCCGCTCCGAGGTCAGCAGTCCGGCCTCGCGCAGCTTCTTCAGGTGGTGGGAGACGGTCGGCTGGGAGACGCCGACGTCGGAGATGTCGCACACGCACGCCTCACCGCCCGGATGCGAGGCGACCTTGGAGAACAGGCGCAGGCGTACCGGGTCCGACAGTGCCTTGAACATGACAGCCATCTTCTCCGCATCGTTCTGCGACAGCTCTCCGGCGGTGATCGGCGGGCAGCACGGCACCACGGTCCCCGCGTCCGCGAGCGGCAGTTCCGCAACCTCTGACTTCGGCATGTGTCTATGTTGACACTTGTCGATGCCGAGTGGCAAGCTCCGGATATCGACAGCAATCGAAACAGCGGCCGTACGCCGCCCATCTCGGAGGACATCACCGCCATGACCACCACTGACCTTCCGGTAGTCGTCATCGGGGCCGGCCCCGCCGGGCTCGCCGCCGCCGCCCACCTCGCCGAGCGCGGCATCACCCCGCTCGTCCTGGAAGCCGGACCGGCCGCCGCCTCCGCGGTCCGCGACTGGTCGCACGTACGGCTGTTCTCCACCTGGGGCGAGGTCACCGACCCCGCCGCCGAGAAGCTCCTGGCCCCGACCGGCTGGACCAAGCCCGACGCGGCCACCTACCCGTCCGGCGGAGACTGGGCCGAGCAGTACCTCCAGCCCCTCGCCGACGTTCTGGGCGACCGCGTCCGCTACAACGCCACCGTCACCGGAGTGTCGCGCGCGGGCCGCGACCGCATCGTCGACGCCGACCGCGAAAGCCAGCCCTTCGTCGTCCACTTCACCACTGCCGACGGCGGTGAGGACCGCGTCTTCGCCCGCTCCGTCATCGACGCCTCCGGCACCTGGACCACCCCGGGCCCGGCCGGCGCCGGCGGCCTGCCCGCCCTCGGCGAGAAGACGGCGGCCGACCGCATCACCTACCGCGTCCCCGACCTCAAGAACCCCGCCGTCCGCGCCCGCTACGCCGGCAAGCGCACCGCTGTGATCGGCTCCGGCGCCTCCGCGTTCACCGCCCTGGCCACCCTCGCCGACCTCACGAAGGACGTGACAGCCACCCACGCGGTATGGATTTTGCGCCGGGGAATCAGCGGCTCGACCTTCGGCGGCGGCACCGCCGACCAGCTCCCCGCCCGCGGCGCCCTCGGCCTCGCCGCGAAGGCCGCCGTCGACAACGGCCACGCCGACGCGGTCACCGGCTTCCGCACCGAAGCCATCGACCAGGACGACGACGGCCGTCTCGTCCTGGTCGGCGAGGACGGCCGCCGCCTGGACCCGGTGGACGAAGTGATCGTGCTGACGGGCTTCCGCCCCGACCTGTCCTTCCTCTCCGAGATCCGCCTCGGCCTCGACGAACGTCTCCAGGCACCGGTGGAGCTCGCCCCGCTGATCGACCCCAACCAGCACTCCTGCGGCACCGTCTACCCCCACGGCCACCGCGAACTCGCCCACCCCGAACCCGGCATCTACCTCGTCGGCATGAAGTCCTACGGCCGCGCCCCCACCTTCCTCGCCATGACCGGCTACGAACAGGTCCGCTCCATCACCGCAGCCATCGCCGGCGACACCGAGTCCGCCGACCGCGTCGAACTCACCCTCCCCGAAACCGGAGTCTGCGGCGGAGCCGGACTCTTCGACGACCCGGCCGCCGGACAGAACGACGACGGCGGAGGCTGCTGCACCACCCCGGCACCCGCACTCGTGCAGATCGGCGCCGTCGGCGCCCCCGTGCCAGTGGCAAGCAACCAGGAAGAGGCTTCATCCGGCGGCTGCTGCGGGGCCTGAGCCCCGGCGCCCCGGCCACGCCGGGCCGGGGCGCTTCCACCCAGCGTCAGGAGGACCACCATGTCCCGAGTACAGCTCGCCCTGCGCGTCCCCGACCTTCACGCCTCGATCGACTTCTACACCAAGCTCTTCGGCGTCGAACCGGCCAAACTCCGCGACGGCTACGCCAACTTCGCCATCACCGAACCACCGCTCAAACTCGTCCTCGTCCAGGGCACTGCGGACGAGAACACACGCATGGACCACCTCGGCATCGAAGTCGAAACCACCGAAGCCGTCCACACAGCCACCACCCGCCTCACCCACCAGGGCCTGGCAACAGACGTCGAGAACGACACCACCTGCTGCTACGCCCTCCAGGACAAGGTCTGGGTCCACGGCCCCGGCCAGGAACCGTGGGAGGTGTATGCCGTCAAAGCCGACGCCGACTCGATGACCAAGCAGAAGAACAGCGCCTGCTGCACGGACCAGGCCGCCCCCGAAACGGGGGCCACGTCGGCCGAGGACAGCGGCTGCTGCTCGTGACAGATCTCAACACTCCAAGGGCCGCGACCGGAACAGACGACCGCTCGCGGCCCCGCGCCGTACTCCCCGCCCTGTGCGTCACACAGATCACCAGCTGGGGAATCGTCTACTACGCCTTCCCTGTACTCAACCCGTCGATCACCGCCGAAACAGGCTGGCCGGCCGGAGCGACGACGGCCGCCTTCTCCGCCGCGCTGCTCGTCTCTGCCCTCGCCGGGATCCGGGTCGGCCGGATCATCGACCACCGGGGCCCACGCACTGTCATGACCACAGGTTCCGCCCTCGGCGCGGCGAGCATCCTCATCGTCGCTGCCGCTCCCAACCTTCCAGTGTTCTTCGCCGGCTGGCTGCTGGCGGGCCTCGCGATGGCGGCCACCTTCTACCAACCCGCCTTCGCCGCACTGACCCGCTGGTGGGCCCCCGACCACGTCCACGCCCTCACCATCGTCACCCTGGCCGGCGGACTGGCCTCCACCCTCTTCGCACCCCTGACCGCCACGCTCGCCGACCATCTGTCCTGGCGCGCGACCTACACAGTCCTCGCCCTACTGCTCGCCACGGTGACCGTGCCCGCTCACGCCCTGGCGCTCAAAGCACCCTGGCCGAAAGCTCCTCCCGCACCAGCTCACGCCCGCGACAGCGCAACCGCAGTGACGCGCAGCCGACCGTTCTGGATGCTGGCCACCGCACTGACCCTCTCCGCGTTCACGGTCTACGCCGTCGTGATCGCCCTCGTCCCGCTTCTCCTCGAACGTGGATACTCCACCGGCGAGGCCGCCTGGGCCCTCGGCCTGGGCGGCGCCGGACAGACACTCGGCCGCACCCTGTACGCGGCGCTCGCCCGCCACACCGGGGTCACCGCGCGCACCTCCGTCCTGATTGCGCTCGGTGGCGTGACCACAGCCGCCCTCGCCGTTACCCCCGGCCCCTACGCCCTGTTGGTCGCATTGTCGGTCGCAGCTGGGATGGTCCGTGGCAACCTCACTCTGCTGCAAGCCACCGCCATCACCGACCGATGGGGCACCACCCACTACGGCCGCCTGTCCGGACTCCTCGCGGCACCTGCGACCACCGCCTCCGCACTCGCACCCTTCGCCGGTGCCACTCTGGCCTCACCACTGGGCGGATACCCCCACCTCTTCGCCACGCTCGCCCTCGCCTCCGCAGCGTCGTGCCTGATCTCACTCCGCGCGATGCCCCCCGCGCCCCAAGCCACGCCACCCACACACATCTGACCTACCAGCCCGGCTCAGGCCCACTGTTGGATACAGACCAGAAGCCCCATTCGATCAACCTCCAGCCCCGACAGCTCCCACTCCTCACAAGGACGCCCGCAGACATGTCAGGGGCCTTCAAGATCACACCCGTATCCCCTCAAGGGCCAACGCACGGAACGGAACGGAAAACTCACCTTCCCCACCGCACTCCGCCGCCCCTCGATCACCAACCCCGGCATGCGTAAGCAGCAGGCTGGAGGCATGCAGCATCCGCTCTCACTGAGCTACCCCAGTACGGAAGCCCCTCACCGGCACGGATCCGCTACGCTGTCCCTGGTCGGTCGTCGGTACGTCCCGCTGTCTGCCCGAGCAGAACCGCAGAAAGCACCGCACCCCGTCTGACCAGTGGGCTTGTACGCCTCGTCGAAGATCCACTCGCTGGGTTTTCTCCAAGGTTTTCTACAAGCCCCCGCCTTCGTAGCTCAGGGGATAGAGCACCGCTCTCCTAAAGCGGGTGTCGCAGGTTCGAATCCTGCCGGGGGCACAATGAAATAGCAGGTCAGGAGCCCTTTCGCCCGTCGAGGCGGGAGGGCTTCCGGCTGTGGCGTGCGTACGGAGCGGGGGGAGGGTGGCTCCGCGTGCCTCGCGGCGCTTTTGGAACGTGGCCGGCGCACCCCGTCTACGCTGCTGCTCATGATCGCCAAGCTGCAGTGTGTGGTGTTGGACTGTTCCGATGTGCGTGAGCTTTCCCGGTTCTATCTGGCGCTTCTCGGTGGCGCGGTGGATCGGCCGGATCCTCGGTGGTCGCTCGATGACAGCTGGTCGACCCTTCATACCGACTCGGGGCTCGTGCTCGCGTTCCAGCGGGTGGAGGACCACCGGCCGCCGCAGTGGCCGGATGCCGCTCACCCGCAGCAGTTCCATCTCGATCTGGGTGTCACGGATCTCGATCTGGCCCAGGAAGAGGTGCTCGGGTTCGGAGCCTCGCTGCTCGATGCCGGTGAGGGCACGCGTGGTTGGCGGATCTACGCGGACCCGGCGGGTCACCCCTTCTGTCTCGTTCGCGACTGACCGGGATCGACGTCTGCCCACTTGGGGTTGGGGACGGTGCGTTCCTCGGTGCGTGTCAGGCTTTCGACGCGGTACCCGCCGAGGGCCTTGCACCGGTCGCAGTAGAGGACGTAGCTCCCCACCTCCTTCGCCACATGGCTCAGGGTCATCGGTCCGCCGCACTGCTCGCAGGGTCCGTACGGGCCGGCGGGGGCGTCGGCGTACTCGTGGCGGGGCAGTTCACGGGGTTCGCAGAACATGCCGGGCAGGGTGTCGTTCTCGATGGCGGCGCGGGGCAGGCCGTTGAGGCCGAAGAAGTTGCCCAGGGCTGTGTACAGGAGCTCGTACGAAAGGGTGTCCGGGGGGACTTCGCCGTCCTCGTCCGCGTTCCGTCCCAGGGCGGCCAGGGCGGTGTTCAGGAGGTCGGGGCGGGAGCCGTTGAATCCGCTGTCGGAGTAGCCCCAGAGGTGCTGCCCGTCGTGCATGACATCGAGCTGGGCCGGGTCCATGCCGGTGTGGACGGCGCTCACGGTGCGGATGCCGTGCGAGGGGTGGTGGCCGTACGGGCTCCCGGGGCCGGTGCGGCCGTGTTCCCAGTACGCGGTGCAGGGCAGCAGTACGAACGACCAGCCGTTGCCCGCGTCCCCGATGCGGCCGATGTCGGGGACGGACCGTTCCCACGGTGGCGCGGCCCGCTCGATCGCCGCGACGGTTTCCGCGTCCAGCACCGGCGAATCCGGCGGGGCGCCCAGTCGCACTGCCAGTTCCTCGGCCGGTATGCCCTCCGCGAAGGTGAGGTAGCAGCCGTACAGGCCCCGGTCGAGCCAGGCGAGCCCATCTCCGTTTTCGATCACGCGGGCGAGCCTAGGGCGTGCACGGAAGTCCGATCCGGTTTCAGCGGCCGTCGCGGCGGCGTTCGTACCGCCACACCTCGTCGAGTTCGTACTCGTACGAGGTCCCGGGCGGTGCGGGAGGCAGGCGGCGGGCTCCCTCCACGCAGCGTTCGTCGTCGTGGCGGGCGAGGCCCTGAACGGCGCTGACCCGGACCGCGCGGCTCGCGTCGTCCAGCAGCGCGGCCATCGCGTCGGCCAGTTCGGGGGCACGGTCCCTGCTGTCGGCGACCGTGCGACAGGCGCCCTGCCGGACCTCCGCGTCCGGGTCCGCCATCAGGTCCACCAATGCCTTCCGGACCGTGGCGGAGAAGGCCGGGGTCCACCTGTCGAAACCGAAGGCCACCGCGTGTCGCACGCGGGGATCGGGATGACCTGCATGGGACAACAGGCGCTCGTCGCCGCGCGGGTCGGCGTGCTCGGCGAGGCCGGTCAGCAGCTCGGTGAGCACCGTAGCGTCCTGTTCCCGGGCCGACCGGTTCAGGAACAGTTCCAGCGTGGGAGCCGCGAACCTGTCCTCCTCGCTCTCGTCGAACAGGTGGGTCAGCCGCAGCACTTCGGCGCCGAACAGCCGGTGCACCGGGTCCGGGTCGGCGCTGAGGGCCGCCGCCGCGTCCCAGGTCTCCTGGTCGCGGCGGTGGGACAGGAGGAGGGTGGAGGCCGCCCAGGTGGTGTGCTGCTGGTCGGGGTGGGTCAACGCCCGGTCCAGCAGCTCCTCGAAGGGGGTTCGGAGACCGAGCGCCTTCTCCAGGTCCGTCAGGATCGCCGCGTGCCCGTCTCGTACGGTCGCACCGCCGAGGGAGAACTCGTCGACGGCGGTGTACTCGTCGTCCTGGACGTGCGTACGGGCGACCGCGCCCTGTGCGCCGGTACGGCGCCGCAGTTCCGCCTCGACGCCCGTCTCGTACCAGTGCCGGGCGAGGCTCCGCGCCTCCAGCAGTTCGGCCTCGCGGTGGCGGTGCCACTCGGCGGTGTTGTGCAGAGTGGCACCGACCACGGCGGGCGAGCCCGAGTCGACGGCCTTGCGCAGTGGTCGCACGCCGTCCGGTCCGCACCGGTCGGGGTCGGCGCCGTGCGTGACGAGCAGGCGGACGACTTCGTCGGCGTACGCCTCGATCGCCAGGCACAGCAGGGGAGTTCCGTGCTCGTCACACGCGTCGGGGTCGGCGCCCGCCGAGAGCAGGGCTTCCACGGCAACCGCGTCCCCGGCCTGTACGGCGGATGTCGGTGCGGATGTCGGTGCGGATGTCCGTGCGGATGTCCGTGCGGATGCTGGTAGGGATGTTGGTAGGGATGTCTGTGTGGATGTTGGTGGGGATGTCCGTGTGGATGTTGGTGAGGAGGCGGTGTCTGTCGCGGCTCCGCTCGGGCTCACCTCGATGGTCGGGCTCATGCCCGCGCCGCCCCCGTTGTGTGTTGGCCGGTCCTCAGTTCCGTGCGCCATGGTCAGCCCTGTCTACCGTCCCGGGTGCTCGGCCGTCACCGTACCGGTGAGCAGCCGGGCGGTCACGGCGGTCAGCCAGCAGAGGCCGAAGCCCGCTCCGGCGGTGAAGGCGAGGACATGGGAGCCGGAGGCCGCGAAGCCCGCGAGGACGAGGGCGGGGGCGAGGCGGGAGGACAGGGCCCAGGCCCGGTAGCCCCTGGCGGCCAGGGGGCGGGCCAGGATGACGAACGCGGCGCACAGCGCCAGGTAGCCGATCATGCCGCTGAACATGTGGACGGCCCCGTGCCCGCTCAGCGTGCCGGTCTCCGGGGATCCGACGGGGAATCCGGCGCCGGCGTCGGCGTCGAACACCGCGGCGGCCAGGAACGAAGCACCGAACACGCCGAGCAGCACCGGCACCCCTCTCTCGCCCGCGCCCCCTCTCAGTAGCCGGCGCAGCCCGACCGCGCCGGCCGCCAACAGTGCGCCGGTGAGCACGAAGTTCACCGTCTGGATCCAGCCGGGGCCGCCGAGGGCTAGCTGACTGAACGCGTTGCGGGTGAAATCGAAGCCCTCGCGTACAAGTCCCTGAACGGCGGCCACCCCGAGGAACAGTGGGCCGGCCGCCATACCGGCGAGCAGCGGGCCTCGAATCGCCGGTCGCGATGCGTCCTGCGCCTCCCGGACCTCCGGGATGCCGGTGATGCGGGCCGCGTCGGCGGAGCGGGCTTCGTGGGTACGGGCGCCGAGCGTGTGGGTCATGACGAGCCCTTCGGGTTCAGGATGTTGTACTCCTATGACCGGCGGGGGCAGGGAAACTCATCGCTCGGGAGGGCGTTGCTTCCGGGCTTCCGGATCACTCGGAGCTGAAGGGGTGCAGAGGGGCCGTCAGATCCCCCACGGACTCCGCGTAGTAGTCCGACTCGGACACATGGAGGGCGAGTTGGCGGAAGGTCCAGCCCGTTCCGGCCGAGTGGTCGAGCTCGTCGGGGGTCAGTGCGTCCAGGCGGTTCGCCCAGATCCTGGCCAGGCGGGTGAGCCGACTGCGTGCTTCGTCGAGGTCGGCGCCGGTGAAGGGGGCGAGGTCGGCCGCGGTGGTGGTCGCCGAGGCGTGCCAGCGGTCGGGCTGTGTCTCCTCGCCGGCCAATCGGGCCTCCATCTCCGCGAGATGGTCGACCATGTGGTCGGCGACGCGGCGGATCGCCTTGTGCGGGGTGTAGAGCCGGTCACCGGCGGGGACGGGACGGCCGTCCCAGGCGGTCCAGGTCGCGGCCAGGGCAAGTACGTGGTCGACCATGGCCGTCAGGAGCTGCGCGGGGTCGCGCTCGTCCGTCGCCGGGGTCTCGGCGGAGCCGTCGTCGGAACCGCTGTCGGGGCCCCCGTCGGGGCCGATGTCGAAACCGCCGTCGGGGCCGCAGAGCATGGGACTGTCAGCGGCTTCGGAGGTGGCGGGTGTGTGCTTCGTTTCCGTCATGGGGTGACGCTAGACCGGTGACTCTTCGGCACCCGCCGAACCGTTCCCACCCGCTCCGGGCCGAACCGGCGCCACCGTTCAGGAAGGCAGGGACGCCGCCATCGCCGCCGCCGCCCGGCGCACCCGGGCCGCGTCGTCGCGGACGGTGCGGCTGAACTCCATGTGCAGGAACGGTACGCCCTGGTCCTCCGCCTCCCGGCCCTGTACGTTGCCGCGGCCCTCCAGTGCGCAGCGGCGGGCCCAGGCGCGGCAGACGGCGAAGCCCTCGTGGCGCAGTGCCGTCGCGGCGCGGCGGGCGGTGGGGAGGCCCTTGTCCGCCGAGCCCAGGGAGGCGATCACGTCGTAGTCCGGTTCGGTGCTGTCGGCGAAGCCGTGGACCTGGAGGCCGGGGAAGCGGCGTGCGGCCAGTTCGTCGCAGACGGCGTCGAACACGGTGTCCCTGCGGTGGGCCACGTCGGCGCGGCCCTTCTTGTCGGCGTTGCGATGGGCGCCGGCCATGACCAGTACACCGCCCCGCCGGGCCCGCAGCACTCCGATGCCGAGCTGTTCGCTGCCCGAATCGGCGACCGGGTGCGGGACCTGCACCGACCAGCGGGACGTGGCACTCAGGTCGATGTAGACCCGGCCCCAGCCCCGGCGGCCCTCCGCCGCCCGGTCGGCGATCTCCGCGAACCTGCGGCCGGTCGCCGTGTCGGTGTACGTCCTGATGCCGAAGTCGATGTCGTCGAGGCGGCGGCCCGCCTCGGCCCGCCGGCCGTCGAGGAAGAGGCCCACGGCCTCGGCGGCGGTACGGCGCTGGGCACGCAGCGGCGGCAGGTAGTCACTGCGGGCCACCGTGTCCCTGGTGAAGTCCGTGACGCGGCGCGCGAGATCGACCCGGTCGCGGTCACGGTCAGGGTCGCCGGGCGTGGAGCTCCCCCGGCGGCCGTCCCCGTTCGCGGCATCCGTCCCCCGGCCGCCGAATGGTACGAAAAGGGCCACAAGGGCCCCCAGAGTGACGACCGTCACGGCAATACCGATCAGTGTTCGCTTGATCGTTACCTTCGTCGTCGAATTCCGCACCATAGACATATAAAAATATTAGGGGTGTCCCGCTATTCGCCTTCCGCCTCCGTCGCTCGTGCCACCGCGCCCGTGCTCCTCCTCGCAGCCCTCGCCGGCTGTTCGGTTCCGGGCGGTGACAGCGACTCCGCGGACGCGAAGGAGGGACCTTCCTTCACCGTCGCCGCAGCCGGCGACGTACTGATCCACCCCCAGCTGACCGAGCAGGGCCGCAAGGACGCCAAGGGCACCAAGGGCGCCGGCGAGAAGATCGACTTCCGTCCGCTGATGGCCGGGGTCAAACCCGTGATCAGCAAGGCCGACCTCGCGATCTGCCACTTCGAGCCGGTCGCAGGCAAGCCCAACGGCCCGTTCGAGGGCTTCCCCGACTTCACCGTGCCGCCGCAGATCACCACGGCGCTCAAGGACGTCGGCTACGACACCTGCTCGACGGCCTCGAACCACACTCTCGACCACGGCGCCTCCGGCGTACGGCGCACTCTTGACGCGCTCGACGAGGCCGGGCTCAAGCACACCGGGTCGGCGCGCGACAGCGCCGAGGCCGCCAAGCCGCTGATCATGGACGTGAAGGGCGTGAAGGTCGCCCAGCTGTCCTACGCCTTCGGCTTCAACGGGCGCGAGGTCCCGGCCGACAAGCCGTGGCTGACCAACCAGACCGACTTCAAGCGGATCGCCGCCGCCGAGAAGGCCGCCCGCAAGGCCGGTGCCGAGGTGGTGATCCTCAGCATCCACTGGGGACGCGAGCACCACCCGGACCCGAGCAACGGACAGCTGAAGCTGGCCCGCAGGCTGGCCCGGGAGACCGGCATCAACCTGGTGATCGGCCATCACGCCCATGTGGTGCAGCCGATGGAGAAGATCGGCTCCACGTGGGTCGCGTACGGCCTGGGCAATCAGGTGGCGCGGCACGACGTGCCGTCGGGGCTGACCGAGGAAGGCGTCATCGGCTGGTTCGAGTTCCACAAGCGCGGTGACACCTGGGACGTCGACGCCCGGTACGTACCGACGCTGCTGACGATTCCACCGGACGCCGACGCCGCCGGCGCACAGGAGGCCGACGCGGCGGTGGTGAAGGACCACCGGCTGGTGGATCTGGCCGGTGCGTTGCAGAACGGCGAGGACCTGCCGGACGCGGAACGGGCCAGATACCGGATGGCCTTCCAGCGGACCCAGGGCACCCTGCTCAACCGGGGCGCCGTCGATGACGGGCTGAGACCCCTGAAGGACCTGCCGGAGTGAGCCCGGAACGAGCCCTGAGCGGGTTCGCAGCGGATCCCGAGTGAGGTCGAAGTGAGGTCGAAGTGAGTTCGGAACGGGCCCCGGGTGGGTTCGGGGTGCATCCGGGACCGGCCCGGAGTGAGCCCCGGACGAGCCCGGATCAGGTCCTGTAGACCGAACCGGCCCCGCCCGGCCCCGTCCCGTCCGATCCGCCCGGCCGGCTCACCC
>NZ_JBCEWQ010000136.1:0-23686 GCF_038448545.1 Streptomyces sp. CLV115 | reverse complement strand
ACGGTCACCCTCGCGGGTGCTGCCGTACGCGCCACAGCCGTGCTGCACGAGTGCGTCAGCCGATGTGGAAGCTGTCGCCGTACACCTTCCAGTCCAGCGGCGGGTCCAGGTTCAGGTTGCCCTTCTTCAGGAAGACCCGCTGGGCGGTGTCCACCCGGCTGGTGTCCTCGTGGGCCTCCTCCTGTTTCATCGCCCAGACGCGGGCGTCGAGGAAGGCGTTGAGGTAGGTGACCTCGTCGCCGCCCTGGGACGGCGGCTTCGCCTTCGAGAGGGCCCGCTTGCGGATGGAGCCGAAGCCGGTGCTGTCGCCGCCGTCGCCGTGCATGACGATGGCGTCGTAGTACGCGAACTGGCCCAGCGTGCCGATGCCGTCGGCCTTGCCCTGCTTGACCGCCGGGTTGAAGTAGACCCGGTCCCGCTCGTCGTCCTGAGCCTTCTTGAACGCGGAGTCGGAGGCGGCCTTCACCCAGTCCTTGGTGAAGTTGGGGTCGAGACCGCTGTGCGAGGGGGTGCCGTTGACCTTCCGCAGCGCGGGGAGGTACTTGGCGAGGACGTTGTCCGGCTTGCGTTCGGTGTACAGCTCGACGAGGTCCAGCATGTCGCCGGTGCCGGAGCAGAAGCCGATGATGCCCGCGGTGTAGCCGCGGCCGTCGTCGATGTCCTCGATGTACTTGTACTGGGACTTCCAGTTGAGGGAGGAGTTCTCGGCGCTGGAGACCAGTTGCATGGCGATCTCCTTCTTCGCCGGATCGTCCAGCCCGGTCGCGGCGGCGGTCTTCGGAGCCGCCGCTGCCGGAGTGGGGGCCGCCTGGTGTGAGAGGCCACCGGCGTAGGCGGTGACGGGAATGGCCGTGAGGGCCAGTCCGACCGCGATGACCGTGATGCGCACGGGGCGGGTGTTGCGACGTGCGGCGCGCTTAGGGGGAGCGTGCACCAGTCCTCCAAAGGGAGTTCTTCGTTCCGACGGTCTGTTAGGAAGCTTTCCTATCAGAGTGCGGGGTGGCCGTACACCCCTCCGGCACCGGTGAGTTCGGAAGTTCTCCGGGAAGGCCGACGGCCCCGCACCGCGCGGAAGGCGCGATGCGGGGCCGGGACGGGTGCCGAGGCGCAGGCCGGCGGGTGGACCGGGGCGTCGAGGTGCGGATCGGCGGGTGGACCGGGGCGTCGGGGCGGCCTCAGCAGTTGAGGTAGGCCACGTGGATCCAGACGCCCGTCGGACCGCCCCACAGGTCGCCCATGACCCAGTTGCCCTGCTGGCCGCGGTAGTTGAGGTTCTGGCCCCGGTTCACGGTACCCAGGACCGGGTAGTCGGTGCCCGGTCCGCCGCGGAAGTTGACCCCGTTGTCGTTGACGGTGCAGACCGCGGCCGGCCCCTTCACGGCCTGCACGGCGGCGGGGCTCTGCGCGGCCTGGGCGGCGGGACTCACCGCCAGCCCGAGTCCGACGGTCAGCACCATCGCGGCCAGCATCATCTTCTTCATCATGTGGCTCTCTCCTCCGTATTCCGGCCCACGTGGGCGTGAGCCGTCCATCAGCACAACGCCGCCTCCCACGGGCCGGTCACGGCTACGGACCGGACGCCGGGCAGGAACGAAAGCGCAGGTCATGCGGGTTGCGCCCCGGCGTGCGCAGGCACCGGGCGGACGCTTCCCGCGCCCGTCGGGCACGGGTTTGAACGGCACCGCATCCGGAGAAAGCCGCCCCGCACCGGCAGGCCGGGGCCGGCGCGGGGCGGCGGAACGATCTTCGCCCGTGCGCCTGTAGCGTCATGGGTATGGAAGATCAGTCTGTAGTGGATGTCGGCGACGTACGGATCGCGTACCGGACCTGGGGCGACCCGTTCGGCTCGCCCGTGGTCCTGCTGCACGGCCTCGGCGGCTCCGCCGCGAGCTGGGAGGCGGCCGCCGGCCTGCTCGGCGAACAGTGGCGGGTGTACGCCCTGGACCTGCGCGGTCACGGCGAGAGCGACTGGCCGGACGAGTACTCCTTCGAGCTGATGCGGGACGACGTCCTCGGCTTTCTGGACGAGTGCGAGCTCGACCGGGTCGGACTGGTCGGCCACTCCATGGGCGGCGTCGTCGCCCACCTGCTGGCCCAGGAGCACGCGGACCGGGTGGAGCGGCTGGTACTGGTGGAGACCCCGCCGCCGTTCCCGAGCGAGCCGGGGCCGGCCGCCGAACCGGAGGGTCCGGTGGACTACGACTGGGCCGTCGTCGCCCCCATCAGGGCCGAGGTGGCCGACCCCGACCCCGGGTGGGCGGCCGGCCTCGGCGAGATCGTCGCGCCGACGCTGATGATCGCGGGCGGTCCGGAGTCCACCATGCCCCAGGGACGGTTGCAGGACATGGCCTCGCTGATCCCGGACTGCCGGCTGATCACGATCGGGGGCGGGCACCGGGTGCACGAGGTCCGTCCCGACCAGGTCGCCCAGCAGATCACGGAGTTCTTCACCAGCTGAGGAGCGGAGTCCGGGGGAGAAGCGCCGAGCCGACGGCGGGAGCGGTGTCCGGGGCAACCGGGAACCGGCCGACGGCTGTTGTCAGTGCCGGGTGGCAGGATCCGCTTCATGGACCTCTCATTGTTCCTGGCCGACGTCGACGCCCAGCCCTGGGCGGATCTCCAGCACGCCTACGGGAGCGCGGCGGACGTCCCCGGCCATCTGCGGGCGCTCGCCGGGGAGAGCGAGGAGGCCGCGTCCGAGGCGGTCTCCGAGCTGTACGGCAGCATCCTGCACCAGGGCTCGGTCTACGGGGCCACGGCCCGCGCCGTTCCGTACCTCGCCCGGCTCGCCGGGGCCGGGTACCGCACGGAGGACCTGGTGGTGCTGCTCGGCGGGATAGCGGAGGGCGGGGCGGACGGCGGTGACGGCGACGGAGCCGCCTGCCGGGCGGCCGTCGTCGGTGAGCTGGCGCTGATCCTCGCGACGGTCGACTCGGAGGCGCCGGCGCTGCGGCGCGCCGCGGTGTGGGCCGCCGCGATGACCGGCGCGGTCGAGCAGGTGCTGCCGGTGCTCCACCGGTGCTGGAGGACCGAGACGGACCCCCTGGTACGGGCCGAACTCCTGGGCGCCATGGCGCATCTGGACCCGTCGGGCACGGCCGGTGCGGCGACCGCGGCCATCGGCGCGGACGAGCCCGGCGAGGTACGGATCGCGGCACTGCTGGCCTGTGTGGACGGCGGACTGCCGTGGGGCCCCGAGCACCACGGGGCGATGCTCTCCCTCCTGCCGGTGAACGGCCTCGTCGAGGACCGGTTGGACCTGGAGCGCAACGAACCGCTTCAGTACGTCGTCGAGGAGCTGCTGCTCCGCGACACCGACGCCGACCGCGACGCCACGTACGCCCTGCTCGACGCCGCCCTGCGCGACGCGGACCCCGAGGCACGGGAGGAGGCGCTGTGGGCGGCGGAGACGGCGTGCCTGCTGTCGCGAAGCGCGCCGGAGCGGCTGTCCGGTGCCGTGGAGGCGCTGACGGCCGATCCGGCGGACGCGCCGGCGGCGTACTCGCTGCTCGCGAAGCTGGGCGGCCGGGCCGCGGCGGCCGTTCCGGTGCTGGTCCGGCTCGCGGCGGGCGAGGGCGATCCGGCGGACTGCGCGCTGGAGGCACTCGTCGCCGTGGCCCCCGACCGGGCCGCACCGCTCCTCGCCCGTGACCTGGGGCGGCGCCCACGGGCACTCCGTGCGGCGTGCGGGTTCCTGATCGACGGTACGACCGATTCCGCGTTCCCGTACGACTCGGCGCTGCTGGACGCGATCCGTACCCGGCTGGGTTCGGGCGGCCCCGATGCCGATGAGACCTTCCGGCTCGCCCTTCTGCTCGGCGCGTGGGGGAGCCGGGCATCGGCCGCCCTGCCCGAGCTGAGGTCCGCGCTGCCCGGATCCCCGAAGGTGGTGCCGAAGGCGCTGGCCGCGATCTGCCCGCCGGAGCACCGGGAGGCGACCGCGGAGCTCCTGACCGCGGCGGCACGCACCGGCCCGGAGGAGGGGCGGCTCGACGCGGCGGTGGCGGTGCGCGAGCTGACGGGGGAGACGGGACCGCTGCTGGCAGCCGTCGCCGGCCGTCTCACCCCCGGCGGCCCCGCGGTGCGGGAGGCCGCGCGTCTCGCCGCAGAGCTGGGCCCGGCGGCGACCGGCCTGGTGCCCGCCCTGCGGTCCGCGCTCGGTGAGTCCGAGGGCACCCGCAATGCCCCGCAGCTGGACGCCGATGTCGAGATCGCCGCGGCCCTGTGGCGGATCACCGCCGACCCGGAGGTCGCGGTGCCGGTGCTGGCCGGTGTGCTCGCGGAGGCGGAGCCGGCCTGGACGCACTGGACGCTCGGCCGTGCCGCGCGCGCGGCGGCCGCCATCGGCGGCGCGGCCCGGCCGCTGGTCCCCGCACTGGAGGGCCTGCTCACCGACCGGGTGCAGATTCCGTCGGTCGTGCTCGCCCTGCACGCGATGGCGCCCGAGTCCCTCGACGGCCCTCGCGCGGCCGGGCTGCTGCTGGATGCCGCGGAGCGGGACGCCGACGCGGTGACGGCACTGGAGGCCCTTGTCGTACTGGGCTCCACCGCCCTCACCGCGGACCACCACCGGCGTCTGACCGCTCTGGCGGAGCGGGACCGCCGGGTGCGGGCCTCGGGCGTGGAGACGAGGATCGCCACGGCCGACGAACGGCTGCGGGAACAGGCACGCGAGGCGGCACGAACACTGGCCGGAGCCTGACCGGCCCCGCGCGGGCCACGCCGCCCGAAGACGACCGGCGTATCCCGGGCGGCGCACCCCGAGCGGCGCCTCTCCGCGGGGCGCACCCCGGGTGGGGGCGCCTCTCCGACCGGCGCGCCCCGTACCGGCGCGCCCCCGGCGCGTCCCCGAACGGCGCCCCGCCCCCTGCGCACCGGCTCAGTCGCCGGGCTTCCAGTCCGGGCGGCGGCCACTCATCGCGACGGCCCTGTCGACGAGGGGCGCGTCGGCCGGGACCGGGACCGGCGGGCCGAAGATGCTCTCCGGCCGGGGGTTGTCGTCGCTCGGCGTCAGCACGGCCAGCGAGGTGCGAAGGCTCGCCTCGTCGCCCTCGTACTTCTGGCCGGTCGACCGGGCGAGGTCCCAGCCGTGGATCACCAGCTCGTCCAGTGCGACCAGCAGGGCCACCTCGCCCGGCAGATCCACGCTGCCCGCCCTGGTCATCCCCTGCCGGGCGGCAGGTTCGCGCCAGGCGGTCACCAGCTCGTCCAGCAGCGGCGGCAGCGCCTCGCGCCAGTCGTCACCCAGGACGGGAACGCTCGCGTCCGGTGCGGTGTCGGTCGTCGGACCGAAGTCCTTGCGCGCCGCGTCACGGAACGCCGTGGCCAGCCCGACCAGATGGGCGAGCAGCTCGCGCACGGCGTAGTCGGGACAGGGAGTCGGATCGTTCAGCTGCTGCTCCTCGATGCCGTCGAGCAACGAGGCGATCTGCCGCGCGGCGGGCTCCAGGTCGATCACGGGAGTTGTCTCCGGGTGCGTGTCCATACAGTGCTGACTCCACCCGTTCCCGGAACTCATCGCTCATCGCACGACGCGTCCACGGAGCACGATCCGGCTCGGGTGGTTCAGCGCGCCGGGGTCGAGCGTCGGGTCGGTGGCGTACGCGACGACATCGGCGGGTGCGCCGTCCACCAGACCCGGCAGCCCGAGCCAGGCCCGCGCGGTCCAGGACGCGGCGCCGAGTGCCGCGTGGGCCGACAGACCGGCCCGTACCAGCCACTCCATCTCGCCCGCGACCGTCCCGCACGGGAAGGAGTCCGTCCCGGCCAGCACCGTCACCTTCGCCTCGTGGGCCGCGCGCACATTGCCGAGCATGGTGTCCCAGCCGGCCAGCCACAGATCCCGGCGCACGCTCGGCTCCCGCGCCCGCATCGCGTCCTCCTTCGCCCCGAACACGCTCAGCGTCGGCACGAACGCCGTGCCCTGCGCGGCCATCCGGTCCAGCAGCGCCGGGTCGAGATGCATGCCGTGCTCCAGGCTGTCGGCGCCCGCGAGTACGGCGTTGCGGGTGCCCTCGGCGGTCTGGCAGTGCACCGCCACCTTGCCGCCGGCCGCGTGCACCGCCTCCACCACCGAGGTCAGCAGCGGCAGCGGCACGGCCGGTTCGTCGGCGGCCCAGTCACCGATGACCTTGCACCAGCCGCCCGAGGCGGCCGCCTCCTCCACGGCCGCCCGTGCCAGACCGGCCTCGCTCACATCGCGTCCGAAGCCGGGGAAGAACCGTCCGGGGGTGGCCAGCCAACGTCCCGCCGACGTCACATGCGGCAGCTCCGGGTCCTGCGCCACCCATGCGGGCATCCGCTGCGCGGTGCCCGGGGTGCGCACCGCGAGCACTCCGGCGTCCCGGTGCTCGCCCAACTGCCTGCGCAGCAACTCCTCGTCGAACGGTGAGTCCGGCCCCAGCGCCCCCGGGTGCGTGTGCACATCGACGAGCCCGGGCAGCAGCCAGCCGCCGTCGACGACCGTCTCCGCGTCGCGGCCGGCGGGCCCGCCCGGCGGGCTGCCGGCGCGGAGCACCTCGCCGTCGATCCAGAACGTGCGCTCCTCGCGCTCGGGCAGCACAACACCTCGTATGCACAACATCGTCCGACCGTACGGCACACCGGACACCGGCCGACGTCCACACACTGACGCGCACCGCCCGGCGTGCACACGCTGACGCGCACCGCCCGGCGTGCACACGCTGACGCGCACCGCCCGGCGTGCACACGCTGACGCGCACCGCCCGGCGTGCACACGCTGACGCGCACCGCCCGGCGTGCACACGCTGACGCGCACCGCCCGACGTGCACCGCCCGGCGTGCGGCCGGTGGGCACCGTCCCCCCCCCGCACACATCGCCACATTGCGGAAGCTTCCGCTCCACCCTCTTGTCGGCGACCCCCGCGCCATGCGATACAGGTCTGGACCATTGCTTCCGGACGGAAGGCACGACCGTGCAACGCCCCCACGCAACCGCCGCGTTGGCCTGCTCCGCCGCCCTGCTTCTCGCCGCGCTCACCGCCTGCGACTCCACCCCCGAGGCCGACACCCGCAAGCCGACGGTGCCGGGCCGTGTGACGGCGCAGGCGAGCAGCGCCACCTCCGTGCACGTCATGTGGGAGCGGGCCTCCGACGACAGGGCGGTCACCGGCTACGAGATCTACCGCGAGGGCAAGCGGGTCGAATCGGTCCCGGCCGCAAAGGTGATGATCGATGTCGACGGGCTGACCGCGTCGACCGCGTACACCTTCACCGTCCGCGCCCGCGACGCCGCCGGCAACCTCTCCGCACCGAGCACCGCCGCACGCGTCACCACGCCCGCTCCCACCCCCGCCGACCACGAACCGCCGACCCGGCCGGTGAAGCTGCGCGGAACGGTGGACGGCAGCCGGGCGGTGAACCTCTCCTGGGGCGGCTCCACGGACGACATCGGTGTCACCTCCTACGACATCTACCAGGAGGACTCCCGGATCCACAGTGTGCCCGGCACCCGGACCACCGCACATCTGACCGGCCTGCGCCCCGGCACCGTCTACACCTTCACCGTCCGTGCCCGCGACGCCGCCGACACCTCCTCCCCGGACAGCAACGCCGTCGACCTCACCACCGCCTCCGCCCCGGGCGCGCCGGCCGGCACCGCCCCCACCGATCTGCGGATCGGCAACCGCGTCCAGGGCAAGGAGTACGCCATCGACCTGGACTGGCAGCAGCCGGAGACGGGCGGTGAGATCCCCTCGTACCAGCTCTTCATCAACGGCCGCCTGACCACCACGATCGTCTGGGGCGCCACCCCGCCCAAGGGCCGGGCGCACTACCGCCTCACCGTCACCGACCCGCGCGGCACCCGCTACTCGATGAAGCTCCGCGCCAAGCTGCCCGACGGGAAGTGGGGCGACTTCTCTGGGCAGCGCACGGTCGTGCTCGGCGACTGACGGGTGCTCGGACGCGGGGCGCCGGTGCCGCCCGGTGGCCGGATCCGGCGCTGCTCCGGTACGAACCCGGTGTCCTTTGCGTGTCCGTGCCCGGGCGGCGTCCAGTGTCCGTGCTCCGGCGGCGTCCGGGTGGAGCGGCTGCCGGACCTCTCGCTGAATCAAGGCGGACACCACGTCTTTGGTCTGTACCTATTGACGTAGTGGTCCAGACCTCTTAGTTTCCCCTGTGCTCCATGGCACCAAGCATCCCGCTCCCCCTCAGGACCGCCTCACCGGTCCCTGCCTCAAGGGAGAACTCCATGTTCGAGCACATGACACTCAGACGGAGAACGGCGACCGCCCTCCTCGCCGTTCTCGGACTGCTCCTCGCGCTGCTGTCCCTGCAGGCCGCACCCGCGCACGCGGCGGGCAAACTGACTGCCACCTTCACCTCGGCCGACAACGGGTCGTGGTGGAAGGGGACTTACGTACTGCACAACGACACCGACACCGCCGTGACCGGATGGAGCCTGGAATTCGACCTGCCGGCCGGGGTCGCGATCGACACCTCGTACAACGGCACCGTCGCCACCCGGGGCAGTCACATCACCGCGGTCAACGCCCACTACAACGGTACGGTCGGCGCGCACGGCACCAGCGAGCCGTACAGCTTCTGGTTCGTCGCGACCGGGCCGATCACGACGCCGGCCGGATGCCGGATCAACGGTGACAAGTGCGACGGTTCCGCGGACGCGCCCCCGGGTGCCCCCGGCGGGCTGAAGCAGACCGATGTCACCGCCCGTACCGCGTCGCTGTCCTGGACGGCGGCCACGGCCGGTGACTTCCCGGTGGCGTCGTACGACATCCTGGCGGGCGGCGAGGTGGTGGGATCGGCCACCGCGGCGACCTCCGCCACGGTCACCGGGCTGACCCCGGCCACCGCCTACTCCTTCACCGTCCGGGCCAAGGACACCCGGGGCAACACCTCCGCCGAGAGCGCACCGCTGGCCGTCACCACCGTCGACCCGGCCACCGACACCTCCCCGCCCACCGCACCGGGCGCACTGCACGCCACGGCGACCGACTCCTCGTCCGTCACGCTGGCCTGGACCGCCGCGACGGACAACCAGCGCGTCGCCGCGTACGACATCTACCGGGACGGGGCACTGGCCACCACGGTCCCGGGCACCACGACCACCGCCACCATCGGCGGGCTCTCGCCCTCGACCTCGTACACCTTCACCGTCAGGGCGCGTGACGCGGCGGACAACGCCTCCCCGGCCGGCAACGCGCTCACGGCGAAGACCGACGACATCGTCGGCGCGGGCAACTACGCCAAGGTCGGCTACTTCGTCCAGTGGGGCATCTACGGCCGCCAGTACTTCGTCAAGAACCTCCACGACTCGGGAGCCGCGGACAAGCTCGACATCGTCAACTACGCCTTCGCCAACATCGATCCGTCCAATCTCACCTGCCTGAACGGTGTCACCAAGGGCACCACCGCCGACCCCCAGGACCCCGAGCAGGGCACCGGAGCCGGTGACGCCGACGCCGACTACGGACGCCCGTTCAGCGCCGCCCAGTCGGTCGACGGCGTCGCCGACGACGGCTGGGGCAAACTGCGCGGAAACTTCAACCAGTTGAAGAAGCTGAAGAAACTCCACCCGGACCTGAAGATCGTGGTCTCGCTCGGCGGCTGGACGTACTCGAAGTACTTCTCCGACGTGGCGGCCACCGACGCGGCCCGCAAGAAGTTCGTATCCTCCTGCATCGACATGTACATCAAGGGCAACCTGCCCGAGTACAACGGCGCGGGCGGCCCCGGCACCGCCGCCGGGATCTTCGACGGCTTCGACATCGACTGGGAGTGGCCGGGTACGGGCACCGGTCACCCGGGCAACCACTACTCGCCCGACGACAAGGACAACCTGACCCTGCTGCTCGCCGAGTTCCGCAAACAGCTGGACGCCCTCGGCGGCGGACACCGCCTGCTCACCGCCTTCACCCCCGCCGACCCGCAGAAGATCGGCGAGGGCTGGGACCTGGGCAAGGTCTTCGACTCCCTCGACGTGGCGAACGTCCAGGGATACGACTTCCACGGCTCCGGCAGCGACAACTCCTGGGAGCCCGACCGCACCGGCCACCAGGCCAACCTCTACACGGACGACCAGGACCCCTACGACTTCCACTTCAGCGCCGACGCCGCCATCAAGGCCTACACCGACGCCGGCGTCGAGCCCCGCAAACTGACCCTCGGCATCCCGTTCTACGGCCGGGGCTGGCAGAACGTGGCCGACGGCGGGGCGGCCGGCGAATGGCAGACGGCGGGCGGCGCCGCCCCCGGCCAGTTCGCGGAGGAGGCCGGTACCCGCGGCTACTCCAACCTCATCGGCGCGTACCCGACGATGACGGTCCATCACGACGAGCAGTCGGTGTCCACGTACGGCTACACCGGCAGCCAGTGGTGGTCCTTCGACGACGCCTGGTCCATCGGCAAGAAGACCGACTACGTGAAGTCCAAGGGGCTGCTGGGGGTGATGGTCTGGGAAATGTCCGGTGACACGTCACAGGGCACATTGATGAACGCGCTGGACACCGGCCTGAAGTAGCCGCAGCGGCAGACCGGTCGCCGGTTCGCGGAGCCCTGCCGGGCTTCGCGAACCGGGCGGCGCTCACCGGCCGGCCCGCTCACCGGCCGGCCCGTACGGAACGCGCGATGGGTCGCACGGCACCACGGCACCTGCGATCGGCGGTACGGAACGCGCGATCGGCCGTGCGGCACCACGGCACCTGCAATCGGCACCACGGCACGCGCGGTCGGCCGTACGGCACCCGCGATCAGACGCTCTTCAACGCGCCCTCCGCCGAACTCAGGCATTGCTGCGCCAGTGCCGCCGGGCCCTGCGGCCCGGCGGCCGGGGCGTCGCCGGCCGCCCAGGTCTCCACCGCGGCCCGCACCGCCGCGCCGGCCACCCCGGCCGTCAGCCGGAGGTCCAGTGAACCGGCTCCCTCCGGGAGCCCGGCGCGTGCCGCGAGGACCCCGGCCAGGGTGACGTCCGAGTCGTGGCACGCGTCGTTCCACACCGACTGGAGGGCCGGGCTCTGCGTCGCCATTCTCAGCAGCGACCGCACCCACTCCAGGGACTCCGCCGCCGCCGTGTCACCGGGGGGCGGAGTCAGGGCGCGCGCCGCCGCGTGCCGCAGTGCGTCCGGCAGTGAGAGGCCGGCCGGGGCGTCCCGGACCGCCTCCACCCACTGCCGGGCCCCGGCGGCGAGCAGCGGGGCGATGGCCTCCTCCTTGGTCGCGAAATAGCGGTAGAAGGTGCGCGGAGCGACACCCGCGGCACGCGCGATGTCCTCGGCGCGGGTGGGCCGCAGGCCGTGTTCCACGAAGAGCGCCGCCGCCGTGCGGGCGATGTCCAGCCGGGTCGCGGCCTTGCGCCGCTCCGTCAATGAGCCACCTTGCATGCGGATCAGGTTATGCCCCCGACGTGTGCCCTCGGCCCGTGCCCCGACCCCCTCGGCCCGTGCCCCCACTCCCTCGGTCCGGCGGGCCGAACTCATCGGTAGGCATGGGTTGCCTGTGTGGCAGAATCTGCCATCAGTGCATGAGTTGGGCTAGCAAGAGGTGGCAAGAGCGGTGCGTCGGCGGCAGTTCCTTCTTCAGACGGCCGGCCTCGCCGGCACCACGGCCGCGCTGGGGCTCACCGGCTGTTCGGCGAGCAAGGAAGTGAAGCTCCATCTGCTCGTGGCCAGTTACGACAAGAGCATCGGCGCTTCGCTCGGCGACCAGTGGGACGCCGTCGCCGCGGCATTCGAGAAGCAGCACGCCGGGATCAGGATCGAGCTGGAGCGGGTCTCCTACACCAAGATCGACAAGACGCTCGCCCAGCGGGTCGAGGAGGGCCGGGCGCCCGACATCGCGCAGTCGAACGTCTTCGCGCCGTACGCCGAGGACGGCCGCCTCTACAACATGAGCCAGCTGTTCGACATCGCCACTCAGGCGGACTTCATCCGGTCCTTCACCGACGCGGGCACGGTCCGCGACGCCACCTACGGCATTCCGTTCCTGGCCAGCACCCCCCGGCTCTTCTACAACAAGGAGCTCTTCCGTCGGGCCCGCGTCAGCGGTGCCCCCGCCTCGTGGGAGGAACTGCGGGCGTCCGCCCAGGCACTGAAGGCGATCGGCGTGAAGACGCCGTACGGGCTCCAGCTCGGCCCCGAGGCGGCCGAGGACGAGGCCCTGTCCTGGATGCTCGCGGCCGGCGGCGGCTACACGAGTGAGCTCGCGGAGTACGACTTCGCGAAGCCGGAGAACGTCGAGGCCCTGACCTGGCTGCGGGACGAGCTGGTCGCCGAGGGGCTGGCGGGTGCCGACCCCATGAAACTCAACCGGACCGACGCGTACACCCAGTTCATGCGGGGCGAGATCGGCATGATGATCGGCCATCCCATGCTGATGGGCGCCGCCGATCAGGCCAAACTCCCCTATGCGCATGCCGCGTTCCCCAAGAAGGGCGGCGGGGCCGCCCCTCCGGTGGGGATCAGCGACTGGCTGATGGCGTTCCGGCGCAACGACCACCGCAAGGAGTGCGGTGCCTTCCTCTCGTTCCTCTACAGCGGGAAGTCCGCCCTGACGTACGGCGGCAGCCAGTCCGCGCTGCCGGTGACGTACTCCGCATCCGACGCGGCGACCGGGAAGCCCGCCGAACAGCCGCTCTCGCCGTTCATCGAGCAGCTGTCGAATGCCCAGTTCGCCCCGGTCAACATGCGCTCCTGGCCCGCCGTCCGGGGCGCCATCCGCACCGATGTGGGCCAGGCGGTGATGAAGGGCGGCGAGCCCGGGACCGTTCTCGCGTCGCTCGACGATTCGGCGGTCAAGGCGGACATGGCGGCGGCGACCTCCTGACCCCCTTCGACGTCACTGCTGCGGGGCCGCCGGCGACAGTTCGCCGTCGTTGGGCGGGGCCGGCACCGGGCCGAGGAAGCCGACCAGCTCTCCTGCCGACCGGTCATTGTGTTCCGCGGTCGTTCCTCCGACACGGGTCGCGGAGACGGTGACCGTGGCCCCGTCGGGCCGGTTGGTCGTGACGGTCGGTTTCCGGCCCCCGTTTGCGGCGGGCCCGACGCCGTCGGGATAACGCGGACCGGCAGCACGGGAAGCGGGCTGTGGCCGATGTGCCGGACCAGCCCCGTCCGCCCGGCGCCGGGTCCACCGCGGCACGGCACCGCCCCCGGTGCCGACGGCGCCGGGGGCGGCAGGTGTGCAAGCGGCGTCAGCCCAGCTGCTCGTACGCAGGCAGCGTCAGGAAGTCCGCGTAGTCCTGGTCCAGGGAGACCTGGAGCAGGAGGTCGTGGGCCTGCTGCCACTTGCCGGCGGCGAACGCTTCGTCGCCGGTCTCGGCGCGGATCGCGGCGAGTTCCTCGGCGGCGACCTCGCGGGCCAGCTCCGCCGTGGCGTGCCTGCCGTTCTCGAAGACCACGTCCGCGTTGATCCACTGCCAGATCTGCGAGCGGGAGATCTCCGCGGTGGCGGCGTCCTCCATCAGGTTGAAGATGGCGACCGCGCCCATGCCGCGCAGCCAGGCCTCGATGTAGCGGATGCCGACCGCGACGGCGTTGCGCAGCCCCTCGTAGGTGGGCCTGGCGTCCAGGGTGTCGATGGCGATCAGGTCACCGGCGGCCACTGTGACGTCCTCGCGCAGGCGCTCCTTCTGGTTCGGCTTCTCGCCGAGGACCGCGTCGAAGGAGGCCATGGCGATCGGGACCAGGTCCGGGTGGGCGACCCAGGAGCCGTCGAAGCCGTCGTTCGCCTCGCGGTCCTTGTCCGCCTTGACCTTCTCGAACGCGACCTTGTTGACCTCGGCGTCGCGGCGGGACGGGATGAAGGCGGCCATGCCGCCGATGGCGTGCGCGCCGCGCTTGTGGCAGGTGCGGACCAGGAGTTCGGTGTACGCGCGCATGAACGGGGCGGTCATCGTCACCGCGTTGCGGTCCGGCAGGACGAACTTGGAGCCGCCGTCGCGGAAGTTCTTGACGATGGAGAAGAGGTAGTCCCAACGTCCCGCGTTCAGCCCGGAGGCGTGGTCGCGGAGCTCGTAGAGGATCTCCTCCATCTCGTACGCGGCGGTGATCGTCTCGATCAGGACGGTCGCGCGGACCGTGCCCTGCGGGATGCCGACGTAGTCCTGGGCGAAGACGAAGATGTCGTTCCAGAGGCGGGCCTCCAGGTGCGACTCCGTCTTCGGGAGGTAGAAGTACGGGCCCTTGCCCAGGTCGATCAGGCGCTGGGCGTTGTGGAAGAAGTAGAGGCCGAAGTCGACCAGGGCGCCGGGCACCGGGGTGCCGTCGAGCTGGAGGTGACGCTCGTTCAGGTGCCAGCCGCGGGGGCGGGTGACGACGGTGGCGAGCTCGTCGGCGGGCTTCAGGGCGTACGACTTGCCGGACCTCGGGTCGGTGAAGTCGATGGAGCGGGTGTAGGCGTCGATCAGGTTGAGCTGGCCGAGGACGACGTTCTCCCACGTGGGGGCGGAGGCGTCCTCGAAGTCGGCGAGCCAGACCTTCGCGCCCGAGTTCAGGGCGTTGATGGTCATCTTGCGGTCGGTCGGACCGGTGATCTCCACCCGGCGGTCGTTCAGCGCGGCCGGGGCCGGCGCGACCTTCCAGGAGTCGTCCGCGCGGATCGCCGCCGTCTCGGGCAGGAAGTCCAGCGTGGAGGTGCGGGCGATCTCGGCGCGGCGCTCGCCGCGGCGGGCGAGCAGCTCGTCACGGCGCGGCGTGAACTGCCGGTGCAGCTCGGCCACGAACGCGAGGGCCGCGTCGGTCAGGACCTCGTCCTGCCGGGGCAGGGGCTCGGCATCGACGATGGCCAGCGGGGACGGCGCTGGTGCGGACATGAGCTGTCACTCCTTCAGCGGGCGGTGCGGGCGGCGTCTCACGGCCGCCGGGTCGCCTGAAATGGCACGGCGTGCCAGGGCTCCGGGATACGGGCGTGGAAGCCGTCCGAGGTGCAGAGGGCTTCTGACCAGTGGATAGTAGTTTCCTCATGGTGGAAGTTCAATGGTTTGTTGATGTCGAGATTCTCCGGGTCGACAGAAGTGGGGCGGTGGCGGCGCAGCGTGCCAGTCCGGTCACCCGAGGTGCCTCAGGTCCTCCACCGTGTCGATGTCGTACGCCTGAGCCACATCGGAACACTCGACGAGCGTGATCGCATCGCGGTGCGTCCGCAGGTACGCCCGAGCGCCCTGGTCGCCCACCGCCTCCGCCGCGATCTCCGCCCACAGATCCGCCCCGAACAGCACGGGATGGCCCCGCTCCCCGCCGTACGCGGCGGCCGCGATCCCCGACCGGGACCGGTACGCCGAACGCACCCGGGCCACCGCGTCCGCACCGATCCCCGGCTGGTCGACCAGGAGGACGAGCGCCGCGTCCGCCCCCGTGGCGGCCAGCGCCCCGAGCCCCGCCCGCAGGGACGAGCCCATGCCCTCGGCCCACCCGGGGTTGACGGTCACCGCGCAGCCGGTGAGATCGGCCCGGCCCCGTACCCGCTCGGCCGCCGCGCCCAGCACCACATGGACGGGGCCGCAGCCGCCGTCCCGCAGCACCCGCACCGCGTGCTCGACCAGTGGCCGGCCATGGTGTTCGAGCAGTGCCTTGGGCCGTCCGCCGAGCCGCCGGCCGCCGCCCGCGGCCAGCAGCAGCCCGGCGACCTTCGGGGTTGGTGTTGTTGCAGTCATGCCGTCTGGATACCCCGGCACGCCCCGGACGTGCACCCCTCGCACCCCTCGCGCTCCCTTTGCACACCTTTCGCGCGGACGGGCGGAGGCGGGCGCGGGCGGGAAGGCCGTCCACCGGGATCCACACGGATCACCCAAACGGGACACCCCGAATTCCGTCCGCGGAGTGGCGCTCGGCAGCTTTCATGGCGTTAACTTGCGCGCACGCCCGGACACTTGACCAACGGTGTGGGGACCGGTCGGAACACTGGCACAAGGATGTGCGAGGGGGAGTGCTTTGTTGCGAAGCGTGGGGCAGACGCGGGTGACCGGCAGCGAGGACCCGAGGGTGACGGAGCTGCGTACGGCCGTCTCCCGGCTCCGCCGCGAGCTGGCCGGGCATCCGCGCGAATTCCCGGACCGGGGCATCGCCGAGGACGAACTGGCCGCGCTGGACGCGATGGCGGCGAGCGGAGTCCCCGAGATTCCGCGGCTGCGCCGTTCACTGCTGCTGATCGCCGGGGCGATCGGCTCCGTGAGCGCACTGGCGTCCGCGCTCAGGGACGTACGGGTGGCCGTCGACCTCTTCGGTGAGCCGCCGCGCGGCTGACCGCTGACCCGGCGGCCGGGTCAGCGGCGGATGAGCCTGCGGGCCGTGGCCGCCGCGACCGCCGAGGTGCGTGAGTCCACGCCCAGCTTGGCGTAGATGTGCACCAGATGGGACTTCACCGTCGCCTGGCTGAGGAAGAGCCGCTTGCTGATCTGCAGGTTCGACAAGCCCTCGCCGACCAGTTGCAGCACCTCCAGTTCGCGCTTGGTCAGGGCCTCGGCAGGTGTGCGCATGCGGTCCATCAGGCGGTGCGCGACGGCCGGCGCCAGCGCCGACCGTCCCGCCGCGGCCGTGCGCACCGCCGCCGCCAGCTCCTCCGGCGGGGCGTCCTTGAGCAGATAGCCGGCGGCGCCCGCCTCGACGGCGGCCAGGATGTCGGCGTCCGAGTCGTACGTGGTGAGGATCAGGACGCGGGGTGCGCCCGGCTGTGCGGTGATCGCCGCGGTGGCCTGTGATCCGTGCATGCCCGCGCCGAACTGGAGGTCCATGAGGACGACGTCGAACCCCCCGGCCGCGGCGAGCGAGACGGCCCGCTCGGCCGTGGCCGCCTCGGCGACCACCCGGAAACCGGGTTCGGAGTCGAGCACGGCGCGCAGCCCCGCCCGTACCACCGGGTGGTCGTCGGCGAGCAGCAGCCTGATGGGGGTGTCGGCGGGGTTGGTCATGCGGCGTCCTGTCCTGGCCGGCCGTCTGGGATCGGGAGCGGAAGGGTGAGGGCGACGGCGGTGCCCTGACCCGGGGCGGACTCGACGCTGAGCGTGCCGCCCAGGGACCGGGCCCGCGCCCGCATCGCGGGCAGCCCGAAGCCCCCGGCGTCCTGGTCCGCGACGACCGGGCCGCGGCCCGGGTCGAATCCCCGGCCGTCGTCGACGACGTCCAGCGACACCGAGGTGCCCATGAAGCTGAGGGTGATTTCCGCGCGCCCGGCCCCGGCGTGCCGCACCGTGTTGGCCAGCGCCGACTGGGCGGTGCGCAGCAGCGCCACCTCGTACGGGGTCGGCAGCTCCACCGGTGTGCCGCTCACCGCGAACTGCACCGTGAGCCCGGGGCCCGTGGTGCGGGACGAGAGGCGTTCCAGGGCGGCCGCCAGGGAGCCGTTCGCCAGGTCCGGCGGCGACAGGGCGCGGACGAAGCGGCGGGCCTCGGCGAGGTTGTCCTGGGCGGCCTCGCGGGCCCGGCGGACGTGCCCGGTGGCGGGGGCGTCGGCGGGCAGGGTGCGCTCGGCGGCGCGCAGCAGCAACTGGATGCTGGACAGGCCCTGGGCGAGGGTGTCGTGGATCTCGCGGGCCAGCCGCTCGCGTTCGGCGAGCGTGCCCGCGGTGCGTTCGGCCTCGGCCAGCTCCGCCCGGGTCGACATCAGCTCCTCGATGAGCTCGCGGCGCCGCTCGCTCTCCCGGAACAGCGCCTCGTACCCGAGGACCGTCGCGACCGCGACCGCCGCCCCGAGCAGCGGACCGATGAAGGTGCCCGGTGTGACGGCCTGACCGTGCAGCACGAAGCCGGCGATGGCGGCGGCCGCGGTGACCGCGACGGCGGGCAGCGCCCAGCGGGTCGGCAGCAGGTGCAGTTGCAGGAAGTACAGCGGGAAGGCCACCCACAGGGCCTCCGGCGACAGCGCGAGCAGCGCCAGCCACGCGGCGCCCAGCGCCGCCAGCCACAGCGCGCCCGCGCGGGTGCGGGGCTGTACGGCGGGGGCGAGCGCGCCCGCCGCGTACAGGGCGGCCGTCCCGGCGCTCACCACGACGACGGCCCTGGGATGTGTGCCGTCGGCGACGGCCCGTACCGCCGCCAGTGCCAGCAGTCCCACCAGCAGCGCGTGCAGACACAGCCGCAGCGCGGCGGCGACCGGGGGATGGGCGTGGGAATCCATGATTCGTCCAGCGTAGACGCGGGGTGCCGGGGGCCGGTCAATCGAAAGGTTGATGTCGGGCCCCACCGCCGAGCGATGTTTCCGGGCGCCCGGCGGCCGAGGCTGGGGGCATGTTCGTCGCATGGAGAGATCTCCGGTTCGCCAAGGGCCGGTTCGCGCTCATGGGCTCGGTCGTGGTGCTGATCACGCTGCTCGTGGGTCTGTTGTCCGGCCTCACCGCCGGCCTGGCCAGGGAGAACACCTCGGCCGTCACCGGGCTGAACGCCGACCACGTCGCGTTCGCCGCCCCGCCCGACGGCCGGTCCGTGTCCTTCACCGACTCGGTCGTGAAGGAGGACGTCTGGCGGAGCTGGGCGGCGCGGCCGGGAGTGAGCGGCGCGGAGCCGCTCGGCATCCGCACGCTCAACGCCGTCGCGGACCGGGGGGAGCGCACGGCCGCCGTGTCGGCGTTCGGCATCGAGCCGGACGGGGGCCTGGCGCCCACCGGCGGTGCCCGGGTCGGCGCGGGGAAGGTGGTGCTGTCCCGGCAGGTCGCCGACGACCTGGCGGCGGGGGCCGGTGACCGGCTGCGGCTCGGTGCCACCGAGGTCACCGTCGAGGCCGTCGCGGGGGACGCCTCGTACAGCCACACGCCGGTCGTGTGGACCTCGCTCGACGACTGGCAGCGGTTCGGCGCGGACGGTGGCGGCCCGGCCCGGCACGCCACGGTGATCGCCCTGACCACCACCGGCGGCGCCGACCTCGCCGCGGGCGACAGGGCGGCCGGCACCAGTACGCTCTCCCTGGACGACTCCCTCACCGCCATCGGCTCCTACCAGGCCGAGAACGGCTCGCTCCAGCTGATGCGCGGCTTCCTCTTCGCCATCTCCGCCCTGGTCATCGGTGCCTTCTTCACCGTCTGGACGATCCAGCGCAGCGGCGACGTCGCCGTGCTCAAGGCGCTCGGCGCCTCCACCCGGTACCTGCTGCGCGACGCGCTCGGGCAGGCGGTCGTGATGCTCGCCGTCGGGACGGGCGCGGGCACCGCGCTGGCCTCCGGCATCGGCGCCCTGATCAGCGGCGGGGCCGTGCCGTTCGTCCTCGACGCGGCGACCGTCCTGGTCCCGGCGGCCGTCATGATCGTCCTCGGTGCCCTCGGGGCGGCCCTGTCCATCCGGCGGATCACCGCCGTCGACCCGCTCACCGCACTCGGGAGTGCCCGATGACCCTCACCCTCGCCGACGTCAGCCTCACCTACCCCGACGGCGACGGCCGGCTCACCGCCCTCGACCGGATCTCGCTGGACGTACCTGCGGGCTCGCTCACCGCGGTCGTGGGACCATCCGGCTCCGGCAAGTCCAGTCTGCTCGCGGTGGCCGCGACCCTGGTCACCCCGGACAGCGGCCGGGTGGTCGTCGCCGGCACGGAGACCGCCGGCCTCGGCCGCAAGCAGCAGGCACGGCTGCGCCGCGAGCGCATCGGCATCGTCTTCCAGCAGCCCAATCTGCTGCCGTCGCTCACGGCGGCCGAACAGCTCCAGGTGATGGCGCATCTCTCGGGCGGCGCCGTGCGCGCGGCCCGCGGCCGGGCGCTGGAACTGCTGGACGCGGTCGGCCTGGCGGACCAGGCCGGACGCAGGCCCCACCAGCTGTCGGGCGGGCAGCGGCAACGGATCAACATCGCGCGGGCCCTGATGAACGACCCGGCGGTGCTGCTGGTCGACGAACCGACCAGCGCGCTCGACCACGAGCGGGGCGCGGCGGTGCTGGACCTGCTGCTCGCACTGACCCGGGAGCGCTCGACGGCCACGGTGCTGGTCACCCACGACCTGGCCCATCTGGACCGCGCGGACCGCACGGTCCGGATGGACGACGGCCGCCTGACGGTGCCGGAACCGGTCTGAGGGGCGGGGGACACACGGGGAGGGGGCGGCCGCCGGTCGCCCCCTCCCCGTGTGTCAGCCGGTGGAACCGCTGCTCGCCAGTGCGTCGGAGAGTTCCTCGGCGGCCTGCTGGAGGATCGGCACGATCCGTTCCGTCGCCGCGTCCGTCACCCGGCCCGCCGGGCCCGAGATCGAGATCGCGGCCGAGGTGGGGGAGTTCGGTACGGAGACCGCCAGGCAGCGCACCCCGATCTCCTGCTCGTTGTCGTCGACCGCGTAGCCGACCCGGCGGACCTGCTCCAGCGCTTCGAGGAAGCCGTCGGGGGTGGTGATCGTCTTCTCGGTGGCGGCCGGCATCCCGGTCCGGGCCAGCAGCGCCCGCACCTCCTCCGGCGGCGTGTGCGCCAGCAGCGCCTTGCCGACCCCGGTGGAGTGGGGGAGCACCCGGCGGCCGACCTCGGTGAACATGCGCATCGAGTGCTTGGACGGCACCTGCGCCACGTACACGATCTCGTCGCCGTCGAGCAGCGCCATGTTCGCGGTCTCGCCGGTCTCCTCGACCAGCCGCGCGAGATACGGGCGGGCCCATGTGCCCAGCAGCCGGGACGCGGACTCGCCGAGCCGGATCAGCCGGGGGCCCAGCGCGTAGCGCCGGTTGGGCTGCTGTCGTACGTATCCGCAGAGCACCAGCGTGCGCATCAGGCGGTGAATGGTGGGCAGCGGGAGCCCGCTGCTCGCGGAGAGTTCGCTCAGCCCGACCTCACCCCCCGCGTCCGCCATCCGCTCCAGCAGATCGAAGGCACGCTCAAGGGACTGCACACCACCGCTGGGAGCGGCGGGCTTGGAGTCGGATGTGCTGGCGTGGGACGGCGGCACGTCAACGGTCCTTTCGAGGCGGAAGAGCTGGTGCCCCGCCCGGCGAGGCACCCAGCAGCCTACCGGGCGGTTCCCGATCGGCCCACTGCTCGGGGTACGGCGTCCTGGCCGGTCAGAGCCCGTTTGTCCCGGTGTCGGCCGTGGGCGGGGCGGATCTCCGGGCCGGCACTGGTCCCATGTTACGTTCCGCTCTCCGAAATGGGTCTTTTACTTTGTGGAAATCTCCAGTTGCGGTCCCGAGGTGGCCCGACGGCCGTCCGGCGAGGAGGGTGGGGTCTTGACGGGCTCGAATCCCGAGTGAAGACTCCTTCAACAGTTCGTTGAATTCATCAGCGGTCGAAAGTCCGAAGTGAGGAGCACGGGTGTCCGGTGCGGACGTGAGACTGGTACTGCGCTCGACGCGGGTGGTCACCCCGGACGGGACGCGCCCCGCGGCGGTCGCCGTCGCCGACGGGAGAATCGACGCCGTCCTGCCGTACGACGCCGAGGTGCCGGCCGGGGCCCGGTCGGAGGACTTCGGTGACGACGTCCTGCTGCCCGGGATCGTCGACACCCATGTCCATGTGAACGATCCGGGCCGCACGGAGTGGGAAGGCTTCCACACCGCCACCCGCGCGGCGGCGGCCGGCGGCATCACCACCCTGCTCGACATGCCGCTCAACTCCCTCCCGCCGACCACCACCGTCGAACACCTGCGCGTCAAGCAGCAGGTGGCCGCGCCCAAGGCGCACGTGGACACCGGCTTCTGGGGCGGCGCCGTCCCGTCCAACGTCAAGGACCTGCGTCCGCTGTACGAGGCCGGGGTGTTCGGCTTCAAGTGCTTCCTGTCGCCCTCCGGCGTCGAGGAATTCCCGGAGCTCGACCAGGAGCAGCTGGCCCGGTCCATGGCGGAGATCACCGGCTTCGGCGGGCTGCTGATCGTGCACGCCGAGGACCCGCACCACCTGGCCGACGCCCCGCAGCACGGCGGGCCCGCGTACGCCGACTTCCTCGCCTCCCGGCCGCGCGACGCCGAGAACACCGCGATCGAGGGACTGATCGCCCACGCCAGGCGGCTGAACGCCCGCGTCCACGTCCTGCACCTGTCCTCCAGCGACGCACTGCCGGTGATCGCCGCCGCCAAGCGCGAGGGCGTCCGGGTCACCGTGGAGTCCTGCCCGCACTTCCTGACCCTCACCGCCGAGGAAGTCCCGGACGGCGCGACGGAGTTCAAGTGCTGCCCGCCGATCCGTGAGGCGGCCAACCAGGACGCGCTGTGGGAGGGGCTGGCCGACGGGACGATCGACTGCATCGTCTCCGACCACTCGCCGTGCACCACCGACCTCAAGACGCCGGACTTCGGGACTGCCTGGGGCGGGATCTCCTCCCTCCAGCTGGGGCTGCCCGCCATCTGGACCGAGGCCCGCAGGCGCGGCCACTCGCTGGACGACGTCGCCCGCTGGATGTCGGCCGCCCCCGCCGAACTGGCCGGACTGACCCGCAAGGGCGCCATCGAGGCCGGCCGGGACGCGGACTTCGCGGTGCTCGCCCCGGACGACACGTTCACCGTCGACCCCGCCGAACTCTTCCACCGCAACCAGGTCACCGCCTATGCCGGCAGGACCCTGCACGGCGTCGTGAGGTCGACCTGGCTGCGCGGCGTACGGATAGCCGCCGACGGCACCGTCGGCGAACCCACCGGCCGGCTCCTCGAAAGGAACCACTGACCATGACGGCGACAGCCCGCTTCACCGGTGACGCGAACCCGTACGGCGGCGGCGACCCGTACGCCGACTACCGCACCTGCGACTTCCCCTTCACCGACCTCGTCGACCTCGCCGACCGGCGGCTCGGCGCGGGCGTGATCGCCGCCAACGACGAGTTCTTCGCCGAGCGCGAGAACCTGCTCCGGCCGGAGCCCGCCGAGTTCGACCCCGAGCGCTTCGGCCACAAGGGCAAGGTCATGGACGGCTGGGAGACCCGGCGCCGCCGGGGCGCGAGCGCGGACGTGCCGCACCCCGCGGACGAGGACCACGACTGGGCGCTGGTACGGCTCGGAGCTCCCGGAGTCGTACGCGGCATCGTCGTCGACACCGCGCACTTCCGCGGCAACTACCCGCAGGCGGTCTCCGTCGAGGCGGCCTGCGTGCCCGGCTCCCCCTCGCCCGGGGAACTGCTCGCGCCCGAGGTGAAGTGGACGACGCTCGTCCCCCGTACGGCGGTCGGCGGGCACGCGGCCAACGGCTTCGTGGTCGAGGACGGGCGGCGCGTCACCCATCTGCGGGTCAACCAGCACCCCGACGGCGGGATAGCCCGCCTCCGGGTGTACGGCGAGGTCGTCCCCGACCCCGGCTGGCTGGCCGCCCTGGGCACCTTCGACCTGGTCGCCCTGGAGAACGGCGGCACGGTGGAGGACGCCTCCGACCGCTTCTACTCCCCGGCCACCAACACCGTCCAGCCCGGCCGGTCCCGCAAGATGGACGACGGCTGGGAGACCCGGCGCCGGCGCGACAGGGGCAACGACTGGATCCGCTACCGGCTCGTCGAGCAGGCGATGATCCGCGCCGTGGAGATCGACACCGCGTATCTGAAGGGCAACTCGGCGGGCTGGGCGAGCCTCGTCGCCCGCGACGGCGAGAGCGGCGAGTGGACCGAGGTGCTGCCCCGGACCCGGCTGCAGCCCGACACCGACCACCGCTTCGTCCTGCCGGAGGCGGTCCTGGCCACCCACGTCCGGATCGACATCTTCCCGGACGGCGGAATCTCCCGGCTCCGGCTCTTCGGCTCACCCACCGAGGAGGGAGCCGCACGACTGGCCGCCCGCCACCGCGAGCCGGTCGGGTAGCGGGGTGGGGGGGGGGGGGGGGGGGGGGGGGGGGGGGG
>NZ_JBCEWQ010000135.1:0-23711 GCF_038448545.1 Streptomyces sp. CLV115 | reverse complement strand
TGCCGGACCCGGTCCGGCCGCCGGGTGCCCGCACGGCCAGCCGGTGCACCCCGAGCGGCGGCTCGGCCCACCAGGCGGGGGCCGCGGGCGTTTGCGCACCGGCCTCCGGCACCGTGCCCGTGCCGCTCGCGCCCCGGCCGCCCCCGGGGTCCGTGCGCCCGCCGGCGGTGCCCCACGCCGAAACGGCCGGATCCGGTCGGTCGGCCGGAACGCGCATCCGCAGGGGCGGGTCCGAGCCGGGGTCCTCCAGGTGGATCTCCAGCGTGGTGCCGGGCGGCAGGCCGGTCAGGGCCGCGGGCAGCGGCTCTCCGGTCCACACCACCAGCGTCGGCGGGAGCAGCCGGGAACGGGCCGCGGACTCGGCGGCGGCGAGCGACTCCCGTACCGCCTCGGGTGTGGCGGCGTCCACGCCGAGCGCGGCGAGCACGGCGACGACCGTGTCGTCGTGGACGGACACCGTCGCATCGGCGGACGGCGAGTAGGAGGTGGCGACGCCGTGCAGTGCGGCGAGCCGGGACAGGCCCATTCAGACTCCTGGGGACTCCGTGCCCCATGCTCCGCCGGACGTGGCCGGCTCGCTGGTCAGCGGGGCGTTTACGGCGAGCGGGGGTTCGCTGGTCAGGGGGGTGGCGTCGGCGAGCGGCGGCTCACTGGTGAGAGGTATCGCGTCGGCGAGCGGCGGCTCACTGGTCAGCGGGCCGGTGCGGGGTGCCGGGACCAGCGGCACGTCGGGGCCGGGAGCCGGGGGCGCGGTGGCCTCCGGCACCTGTCCGGAGAGGGCGGAGAGCAGAAGCTGTGCGGCGGCGGGCATGGCGGCCTCCTGGCCGTGGGGATACAGGACACAGCAGACCTACCCGGCGGGCTCGACCACAGACGTAGGCGTCATCACAACGAGTCCAACGTGCCCTGGGTCACATTCCGTTCCCCCCGGGCCGGTTCCCCGCAAGTTGTCCGCTCTTTTCGGCCATCCGGCGTCATCTTTGGCGTCCGCCGCCCCGCCCGGCCACTGCCCGCCCCATCTGCGACTTCGGGCATTTCCGGCACACCACCCATGCGCATTGACACCCTCGCGCGCGGGTGGTGGGCTCGGAGCCCACCGGCCCGAACGCCGGGGACCACCGGCGGGAACGAGGGGGACGAGCGATGCGGCTCAGGCGCGGAAAGCAGGCGGCGGCCATCGCGGTCGCCGTGCTCGGCGGACTGCTCTCCACAGGAACGCCGGCCGCCGTCGCGGCCCCTTCGGCGCCCGGCTCCCCCGCCGTCACCACCCCCGACCGCGCGGACGGCGCGGGGCTGCCCGCCGTATGGCCCCGGCCGCAGTCCGTCGAGGCCGCCGGGCAGTCCGTACCGCTGTCCGCCGAGGCCACCCTGGTCGCCGGCGCGCACGCCGATCCGTACGCGGTCGACGCGCTCCGGCAGATACTGCGGGACGCGGGCGTGCGCACCGTCCACGAGGCGCTGCCCGGCCGCGGCCCGGTCATCAGGCTCGGCGGCGACGGCGCCCGCGACGCGCTGCGCACCCTGCGCGCCCCGGAGCGCGGCGACCTGCCCTCCGGGGGCTACCGGATCGCCGTCGGCAGGGTCGCGGGCCGGGACACCGTCGCCGTGGACGGCGTCGGCGAGGACGGCCTCTTCCACGGCGTGCAGACGCTGCGGCAGCTGATCCGGGACGGAGCCGTCGCCGGGGTCGCCGTCAGGGACTGGCCGGGCACCGCCGTGCGCGGGACGACCGAGGGCTTCTACGGGCAGCCGTGGACCCGTCAGGAGCGGCTGGCCCAGATCGGCTTCATGGGGCGCACCAAGCAGAACAGGTATCTGTACGCGGCGGGCGACGACCCGTACCGGCAGGCCCGCTGGCGCGACCCCTACCCGGCCGACCGGCGCGCCGACTTCCGGGCGCTGGCCGAGCGGGCCCGCGCCGAGCATGTGACGCTCGGCTGGGCGGTCGCCCCGGGCCAGGCGATGTGCATGTCGTCGGCCGGTGACGTGAAGGCGCTGACGAAGAAGATCGACTCGATGTGGGCGCTGGGCGTGCGGGTCTTCCAGCTCCAGTTCCAGGACGTCAGTTACAGCGAATGGCACTGCGACAGCGACGCCGAGACCTTCGGCAGCGGCCCCCGGGCGGCGGCCGCGGCGCAGGCCCGGGTGGCCGGTGAGGTGGCACGGCACCTCGCGGACCGGTATCCGGGTTCGCAGCCGCTGTCGGTGATGCCGACGGAGTTCTACCAGGACGGGTCCACCGACTACCGCAAGGCGCTGGCCGAGGAGCTGGACGACCGGGTCCAGATCGCCTGGACCGGGGTCGGCGTCGTGCCGAGGACCATCACCGGCGGGGAACTGGCCGGTGCCCGCGCCGCGTTCGGGCACCCGCTGGTCACGATGGACAACTACCCGGTCAACGACTACGCCCAGGACCGGATCTTCCTCGGCCCGTACACCGGCCGGGACCCCGCGGTGGCCACGGGTTCCGCGGCGCTGCTCGCCAACGCGATGGAGCAGCCCTCCGCGTCCCGCATCCCGCTGTTCACCGCCGCCGACTTCGCCTGGAACCCGAAGGGCTACCGGCCGCAGGAGTCCTGGCGGGCGGCGGTGGACGATCTGGCGGGCGGTGACCCACGCACCAGGGAGGCGCTGCGCGCGCTGGCCGGGAACAGCGCGACATCGGTGCTGGGCGGTGACGAGTCCGCGTATCTGCGGCCGCTGCTGGCCGCGTTCTGGAAGTCCCGCGCGGCGCACGACGTGGCGGCCCGGGACGACGCGGCGCGCGCGCTGCGGGAGGCGTTCACCGTGATGCGGGAGGCCCCGCGGCGGCTGAAGGGCCTGGCGGACGGGCGGCTGGACGACGAAGTGCGTCCGTGGACCGAGCAGTTGTCCCGGTACGGCCGGGCGGGTGAGCTGGCCGTGGACCTGCTCCAGGCCCAGTCGCGCGGCGACGGCGACGCCGCCTGGCAGGCGTCGCTGGCCCTGGAGCCGGTGCGCAGGGCGGCGAAGGCGGACGGCGCGACGGTCGGCAAGGGGGTCCTGGGCCCGTTCCTGGACCGGGTGCGCCGGGAGGCGGACGCCTGGACGGGCGCGGACCGCGACGCCGGTACGGTCACCAGGGCTCCGGGCAGCTACACGGTCCGGCTGAACCGGTCGCGTCCGGTGGAGGCCATAACGGCGATGACCCTGCCCGGCGGCGGCACGGTGGCCGGCGCGGCGCTGGAGGCGCACGTGCCCGGCGAGGGCTGGCGCCGCCTGGGCACGCTGTCGAAGACCGGCTGGACCCAGACGGCGGGCCGGGGGCTGCGGGCCGACGCGATCCGGATCAGCTGGTCCACGGGCGGCCCGTCGATGCCTCCGGTCGTCGCGGGCCCGGTGGCGCCGATGGCCCCCGGGAGCAACGCCGCCCGGAACACCTCGGTGCCGGCGCCACGGGTGCACGCGCTGGTGCCCTGGTTCGGCGACGAGCCCGCGGCCCGGCTCGATCTCGCGCGCGGCGAGACGGACGCCGAGATCGGCGGCGGGCCGCAGCGGGTCGACGCGCGGCTGGCCGCCCGGCGCCCCACCGAGGTGCGTGGCGCGCTCACCGCGAAGGCACCCAGGGGCATCAAGGTGGACATCCCGAAGCAGACGAGGGTGCCGCGCGGTTCGCGCACCGAGGTCCCGGTCGAGATCACGGTCCCGGCGGGCACCCCGGCCGGGGAGTACGAGGTGCCGCTGAGCTTCGGCGACGAGCGCAGCACGCTCACCGTCCGGGCGTTCCCGCGCACCGCGGGCCCCGATCTGCTGCGTACCGCCACCGCGTCCTCGTCCGGCGACGAGACCTCCGACTTCCCGGCGTCGGCCGCCGCCGACGGCGATCCGGAGACCCGCTGGTCCTCACCGGTCGAGGACAACGCCTGGTGGCAGGCGGAGCTGCCGCGGACCGCCCGGATCGGCCGGGTGGTGCTGAACTGGCAGGACGCGTACGCCACCCGCTACCGGCTCCAGGTCTCCTCGGACGGCCGCAGCTGGCGCACGGCGGCGACCGTCCGGGACGGCAGGGGCGGGCACGAGTCGGTCCGGATGGACGCGAAGGACGCCCGCTACCTCAGGGTCCAGGGCGATGCCCGGGGCAGCGAGTTCGGCTACTCGCTCTGGTCGGTGGAGGCGTACGCCGTCGCCGGGACGGAGTAACGATCCGGGCCCCTGCCGCCCCCGGGACGACGAAGGCCCGGATCCCTCAGGCAGAAATGCCGTCGATCCGGGCCATGGCGTCGTCCGCGCCGAACGGTTGCAAGTACGGCAACCAGCGCGGGTCCCGGTGTCCCGTGCCGATGATCCGCCAGGCCAGGCCCGTGGGCGGGGCGGGTTGCTGGTGCAGCCGCCAGCCGAGCTCCGGCAGGTGCCGGTCCGCCTTGACGTGGTTGCAGCGGCGGCAGGCTGCCACCACGTTGTCCCAGGCGTGCTGTCCGCCGCGACTGCGCGGAATCACGTGGTCGACGCTGGTCGCGGCGGCGCCGCAGTACATGCAGCGCCCCCCGTCCCGGGCGAACAGCGCCCTGCGGGTCAACGGCACGGGCCCCCGGTGGGGGACGCGTACGAACCGCTTCAGGCGGACGACGCTGGGGGCCGGGACGGCCCGGGTGGCACTGTGCATGAAGGCGCCGGACTCCTCTAGGCAGATGGCCTTGTTTTCGAGGACGAGGACGAGCGCGCGGCGGAGCGGTACGACGCCGAGTGGCTCGTACGACGCGTTGAGAACCAGGACATGCGGCACGGTGGATGCCTCCTTGTACGCCGGCGGCGCGTGGCTCGCGCCGGGACGATCCGATCTCAGTCTCTACTCCTGCCTGGTCGAAGCGCCACCACGTGCGGGTAACGGGCCGGGAGGATTTTCCTCCTGGCCGGCCGCCCCCCGTGCCGCGGCCGTGCGGCGGAAGCGGGCGCTCCGGCGGCGCTGTCCGGGCGGCCTCGCCCGATGTGCGATCGGCCACAGACGGCCGCACCGGCCGCTCGCCGCACCCGCCCCCCGGCCTCGGTGTCCCCCCGTGAGACGTGTCTCTCCCCTCGGTCACGGCAACGGAGTACTCACGCTGCCCCGTTAGTGTGGTCGGGCCGTCGTCGCCCACCTGGAGGTCCCGCCGTGTCCCTGTCCGCCCTGTTGGCCGCAGCCCCGTCACCCGAGCCCGGCAGCTCGTTGGACGAAGCCGCCAAGCAGGCCGGCGACGCCGCGGGCTGGGTGGAGGAGAACTGGTCCACCTGGCTGAACACCAGTCTGCGCATCATCCTCATCGCGGCGATCGCGATCGTGTTGCGGACGGCGATCCGGCGTGCTCTGACCAAGCTCATAGAACGGATGAACCGCAGCGCCCAGGCGGTGGAGGGCACCGCGCTCGGCGGGCTGCTGGTCAACGCGGAGCGCCGCCGCCAGCGCTCGGAGGCGATCGGTTCGGTACTGCGTTCGGTCGCGTCGTTCCTGATCCTCGGCACCGCCGCCCTGATGATCCTGGGTGCATTCCAGATCAATCTGGCCCCGCTGCTGGCCTCCGCCGGTGTGGCCGGTGTGGCGCTCGGCTTCGGCGCGCGCAACCTGGTGACCGACTTCCTCTCCGGTGTCTTCATGATCCTGGAGGACCAGTACGGCGTGGGCGACACCATCGACGCGGGCGTCGCCTCCGGCGAGGTCATCGAGGTCGGCCTGCGGGTCACGAAGCTGCGCGGCGACAACGGCGAGATCTGGTACGTCCGCAACGGCGAGGTGAAGCGGATCGGCAACCTCAGCCAGGGCTGGTCCACGGCCGGCGTCGATGTGACGGTGCGCCCCACCGAGAACCTCGACACGGTCCGTACGGTGATCGCCGAGGCCGCCGCGGCCATGGCCAAGGAGGACCCCTGGAACGAGCGCCTGTGGGGCCCCGTGGAGATCCTGGGCCTGGACTCCGTGCTCCTGGACTCGATGACGGTGCGGCTGAGCGCCAAGACGATGCCGGGCAAGGCGCTGGGGGTGGAGCGCGAGCTGCGCTGGCGGATCAAGCGGGCCTTCGACGAGGCGGGCATCCGCATCGTCGGCGGCGTCCCGGCCCAGGCGGACGAGCCCGTCAAGGCCGACCCGTCGGCCTCCGTGGCCGCTCCCTCGGCCTATGCCTCGACCACCTCGCCGCAGTCGCTGGCCACGGCCCCGATCAATCCGCCGAACATCTCGAAGTAGCCCCGGCCGTCCGGGCGGCCGACGGGCCGGTGTGTCGCCGATCCGGTTCACCGGCGGTCCGATCGGGCATGCGCCACCATGGACCCGGAGATTCCGGAAGTGACCGAGGTAACGCTTTGGTTGCCACCGGGGCACTGCCCATTGACGCCCCGGTGACGCGCGCATACGGTCCTCTCACCGAATAGGAAACTTTCCTAACAGAGGGCAGGTGCAGCGCTCATGGCCGGAACCACACCGGGTACCCCCCGCGTTCTGCGGGCCATGAACGACCGGGCCGCCCTCGACCTGCTGCTGGAGCACGGCCCCCTGTCCCGGACCAGGATCGGGAAGCTGACCGGGCTGTCCAAGCCGACCGCCTCGCAGCTGCTGGCCCGCCTGGAGGCGGCCGGGCTGGTCGTCGCGACCGGGACGGTGGCGGGGCGCCCGGGGCCCAACGCGCAGCTGTACGGGGTGAACGCGCGGGCCGCCCATGTCGCGGGCCTGGATGTGAACGCCCGCCGGATCGTCGCCGCCGTCGCCGACGTGACCGGCGAGACCGTCGGGAGCTTCGAGCTGCGCACCCCCGGGCGGCGGGCCGACAGCGTGGTGCGGCTGGTGGCCCAGGCGCTGGACGGGGCGGTGAAGGACGCCGGGCTCACCCGCGGCGATGTGCACCGGGTCGTCATCGGGACCCCCGGCGCCTTCGACCCCGGGACCGGGCGGCTGCGGTACGCCTCGCACCTGCCGGGCTGGCACTCCCCCACGCTGCTGGAGGAGCTGGCCGCCTTCCTGCCGATGCCGGTGGAGTACGAGAACGACGTGAACCTGGTCGCGGTGGCCGAGCAGCGGCTGGGCGCGGCGCGGGGGCACGACGACTTCGTCCTGCTGTGGAACGAGGAGGGGCTCGGCGCCGCCCTCGTCATAAACGGCCGGCTGCACCGCGGCTTCACCGGGGGCGCCGGCGAGGTCGGCTTCCTGCCGGTGCCGGGCGCCCCGCTGGTCCGGCAGGTCACCAAGGTGAACGCGGGCGGCTTCCAGGAGCTGGCCGGCGCCCAGGTGCTGTCCCGGCTGGGCCGGGAGCTCGGCATCGACGACGAGCTGATCCGCGCCTCCGGCACCCACCACGAGGTCGCGGCCCGGCTGCTCGCCCGCGCCGCCGAGGCCGCGGAGGCGGGTGAGGACGGCCCGTACATCCAGCTCCTCGACCGGTTCGCCACCGGCCTCGCGACCGGTCTCGCCTCCATGATCGCCGTGCTCGACCCGGAGGTCGTCGTGCTGTCCGGCGATGTCATCGCGGCCGGTGGGGAGCCGCTGCGCTGCCGGGTGGAGGCGGAGCTCACCCAGCTGGCGGCCTCCCGCCCCCGGCTGATCGCCGGAGAAGTGATGCACCGCCCCGTACTGCGCGGCGCGCTGGAGAGCGCCCTCGCCACCACCCGTGACGAAGTCTTCGACACGTCCCGCTGAACCCTTCTCGGCCCGCCCGTTTCCTCCGTACCCCTGCCCCATTCCTTCACCGGGAGACCGCCATGTCCGGAAACCGCCGGAAGACGGCCGCCGCGTTCGCCGCGACCGCCGCCATATCTCTGCTCGCCTCGGCCTGTACGGGCCAGAGCAACTCCGGTGCCAGTGATGACCCGTCCAAGGAGACGACCATCAACTTCTGGCACGGCTGGAACTCCCCGAGCGAGGTCGCGGGAATCCGGGCGACGGTCGACGCCTTCAAGAAGGCGCACCCCAACATCCATGTGAAGGTCATCGGCAACATGACCGACGACAAGATCAACCAGGCGCTGCGGGCGGGCGGTTCGAATGCCCCGGACGTCATCTCGTCGTTCACCACGAACAACGTCGGCAAGTTCTGCTCGTCGAAGGCGTTCGTCGATCTCGACCCCTTCCTGAAGAAGGACGGGATCGACCCGGACAAGACCTTCCCCAAGGCGATGAACGAGTACACACAGTTCGACGGGGTGCGCTGCACCGTGCCGCTGCTCGGTGACGCATACGGCCTCTACTACAACAAGGACGCGTTCGAGAAGGCCGGCATCAAGCGGCCCCCGCAGACCTGGTCGGAGCTGGCCGCGACCGCCAAGCAGCTGACGAAGACCAAGGGCGACTCGTACGAGCAGCTCGGGTTCATGCCGAACTACCACGGCTACGAGTCGACCACCGAGCACTACCTCGGCGGCTGGAACCCGAAGTACTTCGACGCGGACGGCAAGTCGAACATCGCCGAGGACCCGGCGTTCGCCGCCATGCTCAAGACCCAGAAGAAGCTGGTCGACGACCTGGGCGGCTACGAGAAGCTGGAGAAGTACCGCACCTCGTTCGGTGACGAGTGGGGCGCCAAGCACCCGTTCCACACCGGCCAGGTGGCGATGCAGCTGGACGGCGAGTGGCGGCTCGGGATGGCCGAGGAGGCCAAGCCGAAGTTCGAGATCGGTGTCGCCCCGATGCCCGTCGCCGACGACGAGGCCGACACCTACGGCAAGGGCTATCTGACCGGCACCATCGCCGGCATCGCCGCCACCTCCCAGAAGCAGAACGCAGCCTGGGAGCTGGTGAAGTTCATGACGACCGACACCGACGCCGTGGTGGACTTCGCCAATGCCATCCACAACGTGCCCTCCACCCTGGCGGCGCTGAAGTCGCCGAAGCTGAAGTACGACCCGCGGTTCAAGACCTTCCTCGACATCGCCGCGGACCCGAGGAGCACCACCACCCCGCCCTCGGTGAACGGCGGCGCGTACCTGACGTCCCTGCAGAACCTCGGATTCGACATCGAGAAGGGCAAGCAGAAGGACATCGAGGCGGGTCTGAAGAACACCGCCAAGGAGATCGACGCAGCCATCGCGCAGGCGAAGTAGCAGCGCGATGACCACCTACACACTCCGTACGAAGCGCCGCCGGTCGGCGCTTCGGACAGCGGCCTTCATGTCGCCGTGGCTGATCGGGTTCTGCGTCTTCTTCGCCTACCCGCTGATCTGCACCGTCTATTTCTCCTTCACCGCCTACGACGGCTTCACGGCCCCCGAGTTCAGCGGGCTGAAGAACTGGTCGTTCGTCTTCAGCGACTACCCGCTGTTCTGGCCGGCGCTGCGCAACACGCTCTGGCTGGTCGTGGTCATGGTCACCTGCCGGGTGGTGTTCGGCCTCGGTGTCGGGCTGCTGATCACGAAGATCAAGACGGGTGCCGGGGTCTTCCGGACCCTGTTCTACCTGCCCTACCTGGCCCCGCCGGTCGCGGCGACCCTCGGCTTCGTCTTCCTGCTCAACCCGGGTACCGGGCCGGTCAATTCGATCCTCGGCGAGATCGGGCTGTCCACGCCCGGCTGGTTCACCGACGCCGCCTGGTCCAAGCCGGCCCTGACCGCGCTCGCGGTCTGGGGGGTGGGCGACCTGATGGTGATCTTCATGGCCGCGCTGCTCGACGTACCGAAGGAGCAGTACGAGGCGGCGGAGCTGGACGGGGCGACCGCGTTCCAGCGGTTCCGCTTCGTCACCCTGCCGAACATCTCGCCGATCATCCTGTTCGCGGTGGTCACCGGGATCATCCAGACGATGCAGTACTACACCCAGCCGTTCGTGGCCGGGAAGGTCGCCTCGGGCGTGATGGGCGGCTCCGGACAGCAGTTCGAACCGGGCTATCCCGACAAGTCGACACTGACGCTGCCGCAGCTCGTCTACAACCTCGGTTTCCAGCGCTTCGACTACGGCTCCGCCTGTGTGGTCGCGCTCGTTCTCTTCGTACTCGCCATGGCGTTCACCGCACTGCTGATGCGGCGCCGCAGCGGACTGATCCAGGCAGGTGAGTGACGTGGCGCAGACTCTCGACGCCGTGAAGACGGCCGCCCCCGCGACCGGCCCGGCCACCCCGGCCGAACGCGTCGCGCGGCGCAAGTCGCTGCTGAACTGGATCGCGGTGCACGCGCTCGGCGTCGCCGCCGCGCTCTTCTTCGTGCTGCCGTTCGTCTTCCTGCTGCTCACCTCGCTGATGAGCGACCAGCAGGCGCTGACCCGCGATCTGTGGCCGCACACCTTCGAGTGGAGCAACTACCGGCGGGTCTTCGAGACCGACGGCTTCCTGACCTGGTGGCGCAACACCCTGCTGTACGCGGGGCTCGGCACCGTCCTCACGGTCGTCTCGTCGCTGCCCGTGGCCTACGCGCTCGCCAAGTTCCGCTTCCGCGGCCGGCATCTGTCGCTGATGCTGGTCATCTCGATGATGATGCTGCCGCCGCAGGTCGTCGTCATCCCGATGTATCTGTTCTGGGCCAAGCAGCTTGACATGTCCGGCACGCTCTGGCCGCTGATCATCCCGATGGCGTTCGGCGACGCGTTCTCCATCTTCCTGCTGCGGCAGTTCCTGCTGACCATCCCGAACGAGTACCTCGACGCGGCGAAGGTCGACGGCTGCGGCGAGTTCCGCACCCTGCTGCGCGTCGTGGTGCCGATGGCCAGGCCGGGCATCGCCGCCGTCGCCCTCTTCCAGTTCTTCTACGCCTGGAACGACTACTTCGGCCCGCAGATCTACGCGTCGGAGAACCCCGGTGCCTGGACGCTCAGTTACGGCCTGGACTCCTTCAAGGGCGCACACCACACCGACTGGAACCTGACCATGGCCGCGACCGTACTGGTCATGGCCCCCGTGATCCTCGTCTTCTTCTTCGCCCAGAAGGCATTCGTCGAGGGCGTCACACTGACCGGAGTAAAGGGCTGACCTATGAAGCTCGCAGTAGTTGGTGGCGGGTCCACCTACACACCTGAACTGATCGACGGTTTCGCCCGGTTGCGGGACACGCTGCCCATCGAGGAGCTGGTGCTCGTCGACCCGGCGGCCGACCGTCTGGAGCTCGTCGGCGGCCTCGCCCGGCGGATCTTCGCCAAGCAGGGCCACCCGGGGAGGATCGTCACCACCTCCGACCTGGACGCGGGCGTCGCCGACGCCGACGCGGTCCTGCTCCAGCTGCGCGTCGGCGGCCAGGCCGCCCGCAACCAGGACGAGACCTGGCCGCTGGAATGCGGCTGCATCGGCCAGGAGACCACCGGCGCCGGCGGCCTCGCCAAGGCGCTGCGCACCGTGCCGGTCGTCCTGGACATCGCCGAGCGGGTCCGCCGGACCAACCCGGACGCCTGGATCATCGACTTCACCAACCCGGTCGGCATCGTCACCCGGGCGCTGCTCCAGGCCGGCCACAAGGCCGTCGGCCTGTGCAACGTGGCGATCGGCTTCCAGCGCAAGTTCGCGCGGCTGCTCGACGTCGCCCCCGCCGAGGTGCACCTCGACCATGTCGGGCTCAACCACCTGACCTGGGAACTCGGCGTCCGCCTCGGCGGGCCGGAGGGCGAGAACGTGCTGCCGAGGCTGCTCGCCGAGCACGGCGACACGATCGCGGACGATCTGCGCATGCCCCGGGCGATCACCGACCGGCTCGGCGTCGTCCCCTCGTACTACCTGCGTTACTTCTACACGCACGACGAGGTCGTGCGGGAGCTCGGCACCAAGCCGTCCCGGGCGGCCGAGGTGGCCGCGATGGAGAAGGAACTGCTCGCCATGTACGGCGATCCGGCGCTGGACGAGAAGCCCGCGCTGCTCGCCAAGCGCGGCGGCGCCTTCTACTCGGAGGCGGCCGTGGACCTGGCGTCCTCGCTGCTCGGCTCCGGCGGCTCCGCGGTGCAGGTGGTCAACACCTACAACCGGGGCACCCTGCCGTTCCTGCCGGACGACGCGGTGATCGAGGTGCAGGCCCGGGTCGACGGCACGGGCGCGACGCCGCTCGCCGTGCCCGCGCTGGACCCGCTGTACGCCGGCCTGATCTCCCACGTGACGGCGTACGAGGACCTCGCCCTGGAGGCCGCGCTGCTCGGTGGCCGTTCCACCGGGCGGGCGGACGGGCGGAACGCGGTGTTCAAGGCGCTGCTCGCGCACCCGCTGATCGGTCAGTTCGAGTACGCCGAGGCGCTCACCGACAAGCTGATCGCGCACAACCGGGAGCACCTGGCGTGGGCGTGAACGCTTCGGTCCTCGCGATAGACGCGGGGAACAGCAAGACCGACGTGGCACTGATCGGCGCGGACGGAACGGTGCTGTCGACGGCCCGCGGCGGCGGCTTCCAGCCGCCCGCCGTGGGCATCGAGGCGGCTGTCGACACCCTCGGGACGGTGGTCGGGCGGGCGCTGGAGCAGTCCGGCGTACCGGTCGGCTCCGTCACGCATGTGTCCGCCTGTCTCGCCAACGCCGATCTCCCGGTGGAGGAGGAGCAGCTGGCCGCCGCGCTGCTCGCGCGGGGCTGGGGCGCCACCGTCGAGGTGCGCAACGACACCTTCGCGATACTGCGCGCGGGGGTGGACGAGCCGCGCGGGGTGGCCGTGGTCTGCGGCGCGGGGATCAACTGTGTCGGCATGGTGCCGGACGGGCGGACCGCGCGGTTCCCCGCCATTGGCCGGATCTCCGGTGACTGGGGCGGTGGCGCGGGGCTGGCCGAGGAGGCGATGTGGTTCGCCGCGCGGGCCGAGGACGGGCGCGGTGAGCCGACCGAGCTGGTCCGCACGCTGCCGGGGCACTTCGGACTCGGCTCGATGTACGCGCTGATCGAGGCGCTGCATCTGGGCCGGGTCGAGTTCGAGCGGCGGCACGAGCTGGCTCCGGTGCTCTTCGCGACCGCGGCGGCCGGGGACGCGGTGGCGGGCGCGCTGGTGGACCGGCTGGCCGAGGAGGTCGTCGCGATGGCCTCGGTCGCGCTGGGCCGGCTCGACCTGCTGGACGAGCCGGCGCCGGTGGTGCTGGGCGGCAGCGTACTGGCCGCCCGCCACCCGCAGTTGGACACGGGGATCACCGCACTTCTCGCGGCGCGCGCCCCGAAGGCGGTCGTCCGGGTGGTGACCCAGCCGCCGGTGCTGGGCGCCGCGCTGCTCGGTCTGGACCACACGGGTGCGGCGGCCCCGGTGCACGAGAGGCTGCGCGCGCAGTACGGCTGACGCGTCGTCCGCCGTCACGGGCCTGTCCGTCGGATCAGGGTCGGACAGGGCGTGGCGTCTGGTGCGGTGCATCGCAAGGCGCCGGAGCGTCCTGACAGCGGAGCTGTTCGGGCGTTTCGGCAACGCGGCGAGGTGCCGTGCCAGACGCCACGACCCCGGCCATGATCCGACGGACAGGCCCGAGGGGCGTCCCCCGGTGCCTGTGCGCCGGGGGACGCCCCTTGCGTACGGGAACCGATCAGTTGTCCCGGACGTGTTCATGAGTGGGGAGATCGGCCCGCATCGGGTACTGGTCCGCCGATCGTCTTGATCGGCGGCGCAGGCCTTGATCGAATGCGGGGTGACCGCAGTCGGATGCGCGCGAGCGCGTCCGTGGGCCGATGCAGGATCCGGACGTTCCAGGTGTGGACGCCGGTCCCTGCGGCCATACTTCATGGCCGGGCACCAGTCCCCGATCGGCCGGGGGCCGGGCCACCGTCAGTGACCGAGGGGGAGGTCGAGTGACATACCCGCCGAATGTACGCACGGCGCCGGAACACGAGCAGGCATCGCCGCCCGCGACCGTACCCGCTCCGCCGCACCGCGGCGTGCTGTCCATGACGGCCGGCCGGGTGCGGGCCGCGGCCACCACCGAGCCCGGCAGGCTGCAGATCATCGGGGCCGTACTGGCCCTGCTCGTCGTGGCGTTCGGGGCCGTGACGGCGTTCGAGGTCGCCGACCGGGAGTCCGCCGCGAGTGACGTGGTGGGCCGCAGCCAGCCGCTGAGCGCCGACGCGGCGGCCGTCTACCGCTCGCTGGCGGATGCCGACACCGCCGCGGCGAGCGGCTTCCTGGCGGGGGCCCAGGAGCCGAAAGACGTCCACGACCAGTACGAGCGGGACATCAAGGAGGCGTCCCGGCTGCTGGTGAAGGCCGCCGCCAACACGGACGCGGCGACGAAGTCCGGGCAGGAGATCGCCACCCTCAACGTGGAACTCCCCCGCTACACCGGCCTGATCGAGCGCGCCCGGGCCAACAACCGGCAGGGCCTGCCGCTGGGCGGCGCCTACCTCCGGTACGCCAACCAGAAGATGAGCAACGTGCTGCTGCCGGCCGCCGAGCGGCTGTACACGGCGGAGACCGGCAGGCTCGGCGAGGACAACGACTCGGCCCGGACCTGGCCGTTCCTCTCGCTGGGGCTCGGTGTGGTGGCCCTGGCCGGGCTGTTCTGGGCGCAGCGGCGCAACTACCGCCGCACGAACCGGGTCTTCAACCACGGGCTGCTCGTGGCGACCGCCGCGTCCACCGTGATCCTGCTGTGGCTGGCCGTGGGGCACACGGTCGCCCGGTCCCAGCTGCATGCCGCGGATGTGAACGGGCAGCAGTCCCTCGATGTGCTCAACCACGCGCGGATCGACTCGCTGAAGGCCCGCGCCAACGAGAACCTCACGCTCGTCGCCCGGGGCGCGGTGCTCACCCCGGACGGCAAGAACGACAAGTACGAGTCGGACTACACGACGGACATGAAGGCACTGCGCGAAGCGCTGGGGAGCGCCGGGGAGCTGGCCGAGGACGATCCGGGGAAGTCCCCGGTGAAGGCCGCCGTCACCGCCGCCACCGAGTGGCAGGAGCGCCACCGGGCCGCCCGCACCACCGACGACAACGGTGACTACGAGGGCGCCCTGGAGCAGATCATCGGGCCGAAGGAGTCGACCGGCCGGTCCTTCCAGCAGGTGGACGACGCGCTGGCGAAGGCGCTCGCCCACGAGCAGGCCCAGTTCACCCGGGCCGCCGAGGACGGGCGCGGGGCCCTGTGGGGCCTGCCGGCCGGGGCCGCCGCGCTGGCCGTGCTGGGTGCCGCCGCCGCGATCGTCGGGATCAACCGCAGGCTCTCGGAGTACCGATGAGAAGGGGAGCGATGACCGACAGGCGCAGGGGCGCGTGGTCCGCCCGGGGCAGGCTGCGCGGCTGGGGCGGGGTGACGGCCATGGCCGCGGCCTGCGCGGTGACGGCCTCGCTGACCCTGCTTCCGCTCTCCCGCGGCGGCGCCGAGGCCTTCGGCGGGGTCGGTGCGGGCCAGCGGACCGCGCAGGCGATCCAGGCCAAGGCGGACGAGTGCACGGACCCGGAGGCGAGCCTCCCGCCGTCGTCCGCCGACGGGCCGAACATCGAGAGGATCAAGAAGCGCGGCAAGCTGATCGCGGGCGTCGACCAGAACAGCTTCCGCTGGGGCTACCGCAACCCGGAGAACCGCCGGATCGAGGGCTTCGACATCGATCTGGTGCGGGCCATCGCCGGGAACATCCTGAACGACCGCGACGCGGTGATCTTCCGGGCCATCCCCACCAACAAGCGGGCCGAACTCCTGGCGGACGGCAAGGTCGACGTCGTCGTCCGTACGATGACGATCAACTGCAAGCAGGCGCGCAAGGTCTCGTTCTCCACCGCCTACTTCCAGGCCGGTCAGCAGGTCCTCGCGCCGAAGGACTCGACGATCACCGGGTACGACAAGTCCCTGGCCGGCAAGCGGGTCTGCACCGCCAACGGCTCCACCGCCTACGACGCGCTGAAGAAGCAGTCGTTCGGCGCGGTCTTCGAGGACCCGCACGACGGCACCGCCGCGGACGAGAACCAGCTCACCGTCCCCAACCAGCTGGACTGCCTGGTGCGGTTGCAGATGGGCGAGGTCGACGCGGTGGTCACGGACAACGCCCTGGCGGCCGGACAGGCCGCCCAGGATCCGGCGGTCGAGCTGAAGGGCGACAAGCCGTTCACCACCGAGTACTACGGTGTGGCGGCGAAGCTCGGGGCCGACGATCTGGTGGCCAGGGTCAACCAGGTGCTGGTCGGCTACCGCAGCGGCGGTGCGAAGAGCGACTGGATGCTGTCCTACCGGGAGTGGTTGGAGGCCGGGCTGCCGGGGATAAAGGGACCGCCGGCCCCCAAGTACCGGAGCGACTGACCGCCGGCTTCGGCCGGGTGGGCGCGATGGCGCGGACCCGGCCGGTGAGGCAGTGGCACTGATCCTGCCGGGCACGTCCCGGCAGCAAGAGCGGAGAGGTGATCGATGGGCGCGGGCCCCTTCCCCGGCTATGCGGCCAGGCCCCCCGGCCCGGTCATGGACCGGGACGAGGCGGACCGTGCGCTGGCCCGGCTCGGCGCGGAGCACGAGGCGATCGAGACCTCGCTGCTCGCCCTGCAGGACCACGCGGGCCGCCGGCTCCTGGAGGGCGCCGAGCTGACCGGTGTCACCCGGGAGCGCTGGGCCTCCACCGAGCAGTCGATCACGCTGCTGTGGGGGTATTTCGACGCCTACGCGGGGGCGCTTGCCCAGGCCCGTTCGGTGCGGGCCCGCCGCCGCTACCCCAACCGGGACGATCTGGTGGCCCTGACCGAGCTGCTGCGCGGCCAGGGCGTCACCGTGGCGCACGCGGCGGCCCGCCCCGACCCTTCGGTCAACGGCCCGGCCAAGCTCTCCGAGCGGTTCACGCTGGAGGAGCTGGTCGCCCGGATGAACGAGCTGTACGCCCGCTCGCTGGACATGGTCGTGGCCTCCGACTCCGTGTGGTCCGCGCTGCCCGCCCGGATAGATCTGCTCGCCGCCGAGCTGCACCGCACCCGTTCGCTGGCGCACTCCGTGGGAGTGCGGCCCGGTGAGCACCCGGCGGGCGACGACCTGGAGGCGATCACCCACGAGCTGACCACGCTGCGGGTGCAGGTGATCTCCGATCCGCTGGCGTTCTGGCTGCCGGGGCCCGGCAGTTCGGCGCCCGGCGGGGGTCGCCCCGACACGGCGCGCTACGACCGGGCGGCCCGCGCCCTGGACGACGTGCGCCGCGAGATCGAGGCGGTGCTCGCGGTCCGGCAGGACGCCGAGCAGCGCCTGGTCCAGCTGCGCGACGTGCTCTCCCGCGCGGACCGCACCCTGACCGAGGCCCGGTCGGCGCGCGGCGAGGTGCTGGCGAAGATCGCCGCCTCCGAGGTGCCCGCGGTCAGCGGCCCGGCGACGGTCCTCCAGGAGCGGCTGGCCGCCGCCTCGGAGTACCGCAGGCACGCCCAGTGGCACCGGCTGTCCCCGCTCCTGGAGACGCTGGAGCGGGAGGCGGAGGAGGAACTGCTGCGGGCCCGCGAGTCGTTGACCGCGGTCACGGCCCCGCTGGCCGTGCGGGCGGAGCTGCGCGGCAGGCTCGACGCGTACAAGGCGAAGGTCGCCCGGCACGGGCTGGCCGAGGATCCGCTGCTGATCGAGCGGTACGACGCGGCGCGCCGGATGCTGTGGAGCGCGCCGTGCGATCTGCGGGTCGCCGGGCAGGCGGTGCTGCGCTATCAGGAGGCGGCGGCCGAGCTGCTGTCCCAGCGCCGGGCGCCGGGACCGGAGGACCGGCGATGACCACAGACGTGTGCAAGGTGGCAGGGCCGCCGCTGCGGCGGCGGCGGGGCGATCAGGGGGACCGACCATGAGTACGCAGTGCCAGCGCCCCGCGTGCGAGGGCAATTACGAGGACATGGGCGGCGGTGAGCTGTACTGCGACACCTGCGGTCTGGCTCCGGTCGTCTCGCCGAACGGAATGGTGAGCTCGCCCGCCACCGGGATCGCGGGCGGCGGCGCGAACAGCCGGGGCAGCAACAGCAGTTCGCGGTCCTCGTCGCGGGCGTCCTCGCGCTCGTCCCGCTCCTCCCGCTCGTCGACCTCGCGGCGTTCGGTGTCGGGGCGGCTCTCGCGCTCGCTGTCCGGCACCGCCACCTCCCCCTCGGTCTCGGTCCGGTCCTCCGGTTCGTCCTCGGGCGCGTCCACCCGGGGCAGGCTGGGAGTGGGCCTGGTCGAGGTGCCGGACGTGCCGCGTCCCGACCCGCGCTCGGCGGTGATGGAGAACCCGGAGGTGCCGGAGCGGAAGCGTTTCTGTTCGCGGTCCGACTGCGGGGCGCCGGTGGGCCGCTCGCGCGGTGACCGGACGGGCCGCACGGAGGGGTTCTGCACCAAGTGCGGCCATCCCTACTCCTTCGTGCCCAAGCTCCACGAGGGCGACATCGTCCACGGCCAGTACGAGGTGGCCGGCTGTCTGGCGCACGGCGGGCTCGGCTGGGTCTATCTCGCGGTCGACCGCGCGGTCTCGGACCGCTGGGTGGTCCTCAAGGGCCTGCTCGACACCGGTGACCAGGACGCCATGGAGGCCGCGATCTCCGAGCGCCGCTTCCTCGCCGAGATCGAGCACTCCAACATCGTCCGGATCTACAACTTCGTCGAGCACCTCGACCAGCGCACCGGCTCGCTCGACGGCTACATCGTGATGGAGTACGTCGGCGGCAAGGCGCTCAAGGACATCGCCAACGAGCGCCGCACCGCCGCCGGGAAGCGCGATCCGCTGCCGGTCGAGCAGGCGTGCGCGTACGGCATCGAGGCGCTGGAGGCGCTCGGTCATCTGCACAGCCGCAACCTGCTGTACTGCGACTTCAAGGTCGACAACGCGATCCAGACCGAGGACCAGCTGAAGCTGATCGACATGGGCGCGGTGCGCCGGATGGACGACGAGGAGTCGGCCATCTACGGCACGGTGGGGTACCAGGCGCCGGAGGTCGCGGAGGTCGGCCCGTCGGTCGCCTCCGACCTGTACACGGTCGCGCGGACGCTCGCGGTGCTCACCTTCGACTTCCAGGGCTACACCAACGTCTTCGTGGACTCGCTGCCCGACCCGGACAACATCGAGGTGTTCCGGACCTACGAGTCGTTCTACCGGCTGCTGGTACGGGCCACCGACCCGGATCCGGCCCGGCGGTTCGCCTCGGCGGCGGAGATGGCGGAGCAGCTGACGGGTGTGCTGCGCGAGGTGGTGTCGCTCCAGACCGGGCGGCCGCGGCCGGCGCTCTCGACGCTGTTCGGCACGGAAGTGCGGGTCACCGACACGGAGTTGTTCCCGGAGCTGACGGGCGACGCGTCGCAGCTGGGGGGCCGGGCCGCGGCCCCGGCCCGGTCCGGCCGCTCCGGGCGGCGCGGCGGGGCAGGTACCGGGCCCCGGGCCGCGACGGTGCCGACGCCCGCCGCACCGGCGCCGGGCGCGCCGCCCGCTCCCGGACACCCCGCGCCGGGGGCCGCTCCGCTCGCCGCGCCGCCCACCCATGTACGGGCGGGCAACGGTCCGGCCGGGAACGGCGAGGCCCTGGCGTACGCGCGGACGCAGACCCCGATTCCGGCGCCCCGCGTCCCGGCCGCCGTCCCCGGTGCGCCGGCGTTCTCCCCCGCCCCGGGTGTCCCCCGGCTGTCCAGGCTCGACGTACGGTCCACCTCGCTGGCGCTGCCGGTCCCCCGCGTCGACGTGAGCGACCCCAACGCGGGTTTCCTCGCGGGTCTGATGACCACCGCCCCGTCCGAGCTGGTCGCCGCGCTGGGCGCGGTGCCGGTGGCCTCGCTGGAGACCCGGCTGCGCGAGCTGCGCGCCCGGCTGGAGCTGAACGACCTCGGTGCGGCCGGGCAGACCCTGACCGCGCTGGAGGGCCGGCACCCGGACGACTGGCGGGTCGTCTGGTACCGCGGCATCACCTCGCTGGTGACCGGTGACAACGAGAACGCGGCGCTGTCCTTCGACGCGGTGTACGACGCGTTCCCCGGTGAGCCGGCGCCCAAGCTGGCGCTGGGGATCTGCGCGGAGGTGCTGGGCCAGCTGGACAACGCCGCCGAGTACTACCGGCTGGTGTGGACGACCGACCCGAGCTTCGTCAGCGCCGCCTTCGGGCTGGCCCGGGTGCGGCTCGCCGCCGGGGACCGGGCCGGGGCCGTGGGGGCGCTGGAGTCGGTGCCGGAGGCGTCGATCCACTACACGGCGGCCCGGGTGGCCGCGGTGCGTGCCCGGCTGCGCGGGCGGGCCCCGGAGGAGGCGCTGATCACCGATCTGCTGGCCGCCTCGGCCCAGGTCTCGGGGCTGGCCGGTTTCGGTCTGGACGCGGTGCGCCGGGAGCAGCTGTCGACCGAGGTGCTGGGCACGGCGCTCGACTGGGTGCTCTCCGGTGGCCCCGCGGCCCGGCCGCCGGCCGGCCCGACCGGGCCGGGCACGCTGCTGGGCAGTGAGCTGGACGAACGGGGCCTGCGCTTCGGGCTCGAACGTTCGTACCGGATACTCGCCAGGCTTGCGGAGCCCGGTGATGAGAGGATCGAACTGGTGGAGCGGGCCAACCGTTTCCGCCCCCGGACGTGGGTGTGAAAATGTCGCAGAAGCCACAGGAGACGGCCCTGTCGAAGTGCCCCGGCTGCGAGGAGCCGCTGGAGCCGGGGGACCTGTTCTGCGGTGCGTGCGGGTACGACCTGTCGGCCGTGCCCGCCGTTCCCCAGGACCATCCGACGATCGCCACGACCGCGTCGGCGGACGGCGCGGCGGAGGTCCGCTTCGACCGGCGGCGCGCATCGGAGGAACCGGGCGGTTCCGGCGGACCGGACGGATCGGACGACTTCGAGCTGGCCGCCCCGGCGCCGGCCGCCGCCCCGTCCCCCGACGCAGCCGCGTCGGCGGCCGATGCGCCGGCGCCGACGGCCGCACCCGACCCCCGTACCCCCGCCGTGGATCCGGTGGCGGCCACCCCGCCGGCCGGAGCCAAGCGCTGCGTGGCCTGCCGGGCGGGCAGTGTCGACACCGACGGCTACTGCGAGAACTGCGGTCACGCCCAGCCGCGCGAGCGCGACCACATGGAGCAGGAGCTCGGTTCGGTGGCCGCCGTCAGCGACCGGGGCCTGCGCCATCACCGCAACGAGGACTCGTTCGCGGTGTCGACCACCGCCCTGCCGGACGGTTCACCGGCCGTCGTCGCGATCGTCTGCGACGGTGTCTCGTCGGCCAGCCGCCCGGACGAGGCGTCGGCGGCCGCCGCGAGCGCGGCCAACGAGGCGCTCCTGGAGTCGCTGCCGCGCGGCACCCACCCGCAGCAGGCGATGCACGAGGCGATCCTCGCGGCCGCCGAGGCGGTCAACGCCCTGGCCCAGGAGCCCGCCCGGGCCAGGGAGCACGACCGGCACCGCCATCAGAACGCCCCGGCGTGCACCCTGGTCGGCTCGATCATGGCGGGCGGTCTGCTGATCGTCGGCTGGGTCGGCGACAGCCGTGTCTACTGGGTTCCCGACGACCGCACCAACCCGCCCGCCCGGCTGACCGAGGACGACTCCTGGGCCGCGCAGATGGTGGCGGCGGGCCTGATGAACGAGGCGGAGGCGTACGCGGACGAGCGGGCCCACGCCATCACGGGGTGGCTCGGCGCCGACGCGTACGACCTGGAACCGCACACCGTGTCCTTCAAACCGGACCGGTCCGGTCTGGTGGTCGTCTGCACGGACGGCCTGTGGAACTACGCGGAGTCGGCGGCCGAGATGGCCGCGGCGGTGCCGGCCGACGCGCATCAACGGCCGTTGCACGGCGCGCAGGTGCTGGTGGGTCATGCGCTCGACGGTGGGGGCCACGACAACGTAACAGTGGCTCTGCTGCCGTTCGCCGTGGAACCTCAGGGGGCAGGATCGGCCTGCGGAACCACGTGAGTCCCGTTCCGTAACGCTTGATTCCGGTTCCGACCGCCCAGTCCGGCACCGCTGCCTTCGTCCGTTTTTCTTCCCTCACAGCTGTCTTCATCCGACACCTGGAGTCCCAAGGAGCCGACCAGATGGCCAACTTCTCCAAGTCGAACGTGCCGCAGTTCTCCGTCGAGGTGTACCAGAACGAATATCTGCCGGAGGGCGGTCGCGAGGTCAACGCGATCGTCACGGTCACCTCGACCGGGGGCGGCACCACCGGCGGTGTCCCGCTGTCCGGTGCGGTCGTGTCGCCCGCGCACGTTCCCGGGCAGTCGCCGAAGGCCGCCGTGGTGATCATGGTCGACTGCTCCGGTTCGATGGACTACCCGCCGACGAAGATGCGCAACGCCCGCGACGCGACGGCCGCGGCCATCGACACCCTGCGCGACGGCACCTCGTTCGCCGTCGTCGGCGGCACGCACGTCGCCAAGGAGGTCTATCCGGGCAACGGCAGGCTCGCCGTGGCCGACGCGCAGACCAGGGCCCAGGCGAAGGGTGCCCTGCGGGCGCTCAGCGCCGGTGGCGGTACGGCGATCGGCACCTGGCTGCGGCTGGCCGACCGGCTGCTCGGCGCGGCCGATGTGCAGATCCGGCACGGCATCCTGCTGACCGACGGCCGCAACGAGCACGAGGCTCCGGAGGACCTGCGGGCCGCGCTCGAATCCTGCGCCGGCCGCTTCACCTGTGACGCCCGCGGTGTCGGCACCGACTGGGAGGTGAAAGAGGTCACAGCGATCGCCTCCGCGCTGCTCGGCACGGCGGACATCGTCGCCGACCCCGCGGGGCTGGCCGCCGACTTCACGCAGATGATGGAGAACGCGATGGGCAAGGAGGTCGCGGACGTGGCGCTGCGGCTCTGGACACCCGTCGGGGTCGAGATCAGGTTTGTGAAACAGGTCGCACCGACGGTCGTCGATCTGACCGACCGGCGCACCGAGGCGAGCCCCCGCGCCGGGGACTATCCCACGGGCTCCTGGGGCGACGAGTCCCGCGACTACCACGTGTGCGTGACCGTCCCGCAGGCCGGAATCGGCCAGGAAATGCTGGCGTCCCGGGTCTCGCTGGTCCTCCCCGATCCGTCCGGCGGGGCTCCGCAGACCCTTTCGCAGGGCCTGGTCCGGGCCGTGTGGACCGAGGACATGGCGGCCTCCACCTCGATCAATCCGCAGGTCGCGCACTACACCGGCCAGGCGGAGCTGGCACAGGTCATCCAGCAGGGGCTCGACGCCCGCAAGTCGGGCGACTTCGACGGCGCGACCGCGAAACTGGGCCGCGCGGTGCAGCTGGCGTCGGTCTCCGGGAACGAGGACACTGCGAAACTGCTTTCGAAGGTGGTGGACGTCGTGGACGCGGCGACCGGTACTGTGCGACTGAAGGCAAAGGTCGCGGACGCCGACGAGATGACACTCGAAACGCGCTCGACCAAGACGGTTCGCGTCAAGAAGTAGAACCGTTCAACAATCAGCGAACAGCAGGCACAGAGCCACGCAGTCGAGCCGCCCGGACGGAATGATCCGCCGGGAGGCGAAGAGCAGAAAAAAATACGCCGGCCCCGGGGCCGGCCCAGGAGAGGGGGAAGCGCCGACATGCCGACCTGCCCGAACGGACACCAGTCTGGTTCCGATGACTGGTGCGAGGTCTGCGGCCATCGCATGACCGGCGCGGGCGCGCCTGCGGGTGCGGTCCCCCCGCCGCCGCCTCCGCCGCCCGCCCCCGGTTACGGCTACCCGCCGGGCCCGGGGTCCGACGCGACCCAGGCCGCGGAGCTCTGCCCGCAGTGCCGCACGCCTCGTGAGGCGATGGCGCCGTTCTGCGAGGAGTGCCGCTGGAACTTCCTCACGAACACCGCGACGTCGTACACGCCGCTGGCCCCGGCCCACGGCGTTCCGGGCCCGCCGCCCGGGCTGAACCTGCCGCCCGGCTTCCAGGCCCAGCAGCCGCCGGCCTCGTCGCAGCAGCCGCGCGACCCGTTCGACCACCAGGGTTCGCGGCCCTCGCAGATGAACCGCCCGGCGGAGCCGCTCTCCGCCGAGCCGGGCAACCGCCCCGGTCCCCCGGCCC
>NZ_JBCEWQ010000134.1:0-23849 GCF_038448545.1 Streptomyces sp. CLV115 | reverse complement strand
GGTGAGTGCTTGGAGGGGGGCGGCGAGTATCCGGAGTGGGGGCGACGAGTGTCCGGAGCGCCGTCGGCAGATCCCGCCCGGGAGGCAGGTGGCATGCCAAGTCCCGTACGTATGGCCAGAGTTGCTGATGAGCCTCCGCCCTGAACCCCGCAAGTGCCCTGTAGGGGCCCCGGATCCACACCCGCGTACGCACCGGACATGCACCCACATGCACACCACACACGCCACCGGGCGCGCACCCGCATACGCCACCGGGCGCGCACCCGCATACGCCACCGCGCTCGCACCCGCATACGCACCGGGCACGCACCCGGGCGCGCACCGGCATCCGCCTCCCTGGCGGCCCGCCGACCCCACCCGCCGCAGCCCGCCGACCACTTTCTCGCCGTTCCCGCGCCCCCGGCCTCGGCCCTTCGCCGACCCGGGGGTTGGGCCGCAACGCCGAGTTCGCTAGGGTCCTGGCACATGGCACACAACCCCCACGCCCCGCAGGGCCCCGAGGGCAACCACGACCCGGCCGGCAGCACCCAGATGTTCCGCGCCTTCGTCGACGAGGGCGAGCCGCAGCGTCGGCAGCAGCCGGCCGCCACCTCGTCCGGACCGCGTGTCGGGGTGATCGCCGCCGTCGTCGTGGTGATCGTCGCCCTCGGCGCGGTCGCCTGGCTCGCCCTCCGCTAGGGCCTCTCGAACCTGTCCGGGGCCTGTCCGGCACCGCACACTTCCATCCGTCACTACTTCAATACGGCGGTGACGTCCCGGGTCTCGACATGCATGCCCAGGGGCACCCGCCAGGCGTCCACACAGACGGTGTACGTCTCCGTCCGCGCCGCTCCCGCGTCGATCGGCGCGGGCAGCGGCCCGGTCGACTCGACGGTCGCCCAGTCGACCCCCAGCGCACCGATGATGTGCGTGGCGAAGGTGACGGTCCCCGACCGCGCCGGTGATCCTCCGGTGTTCCGGAACTCCACGGTCACCTTCTCGCACCAGCGCTTGTCGGCCGCGGCCCGCACCGGTTCGCCCACCGCCAGGACGGCGGGCCCGGTGGTCGGCCCGGATCCGGGCGCGGAGGGCGTCGAAGGCGCCGAGGGTTCGGACGACCCCCCTCCGGACCCCGTACCGTTCCCGTTCCCGTTCTCACTGCCACTGCCGCCGGTACCGTGCGCTCCCGACGATCCGGACGATCGTCCCGGTCCGGGCGACCGGGACGCGCCACCGGCCGTGGCGCCCCCGTCCCCGTGAGACCCGCCGGCGCGGGACGAGGCCTCCGGTGAGGCTCCACGGCCGCCGGAGCGGCCATCGCCGCTTCCGCCGCTCCCGCCACCGCTGCCGTCGCCCTTGCCGTCCCGGTCCAGCGGGACCAGCGTCACCTTCCCCGATGGCGGGACCGCCCCCGTCGGCGTTCTCCCGGAATCCGTTCCCGCCGCGCCGAGCGCCACGTAGCCCTCGTCCGTCGTACCTCCGCCGCAGGCGGCCAGCACGCCACCCAGACACAGCGCGGCCGCCGAGGCGGCGATCACGGTGCCCCGGCGGCCGTTCGATCCGAGCATCTGACGTCGCATCGCGCCAGTGTGGCTGACGGTCCGTCAAATCGGAACCCTTGTGCTCCGGTACGGGAGTCCACGGCGGTCAGTCTGCGATGAGCCCTTCCCTGAGCTGCGCGAGCGTACGGGTCAGCAGGCGCGAGACGTGCATCTGCGAGATGCCGACCTCCTCGCCGATCTGCGACTGGGTCATGTTGGCGAAGAACCGCAGCATGATGATCTGGCGCTCGCGCGGCGGGAGCTTGGCCAGCAGCGGCTTGAGCGATTCGCGGTACTCGACGCCTTCCAGAGCCGAGTCCTCGTAGCCGAGCCGGTCCACGAGGGAGCCCTCGCCGCCGTCGTCCTCGGGTGAGGGAGAGTCCAGCGAGGAGGCGGTGTACGCGTTGCCGACGGCCAGACCGTCGACCACGTCCTCCTCGGAGACCCCGAGCGCCTTGGCCAGCTCGGGCACGGTCGGCGAGCGGTCGAGCTTCTGCGCGAGCTCGTCGCTGGTCTTGGTGAGCGCGAGCCGCAGCTCCTGGAGCCGGCGCGGGACGCGCACCGACCACGAGGTGTCGCGGAAGAAGCGCTTGATCTCCCCGACGACGGTCGGCATCGCGAAGGTCGGGAACTCGACGCCCCGCTCGCAGTCGAACCGGTCGATCGCCTTGATCAGGCCGATCGTGCCGACCTGGACGATGTCCTCCATCGGCTCGTTGCGGCTGCGGAAGCGTGCCGCGGCGTAACGCACCAGTGGGAGGTTGAGCTCGATGAGTGTGTCCCGTACGTAGGCACGCTCCGGGCTGTCCGTTCCATCGGGACCGGGTGCCGGCCCCAGCGCGGCGAGGCGCAGGAACAGGGAGCGGGACAGAGTGCGGGTGTCGATGGCTTCCGACGAGCTGGTGAGCACAACGGGTGCGGGTTCGCTCTTCGTGAGTGTGAGCACCTTCGAGCTGCCCTGTTCTGCGGACATGCCACCCCCTTGAGGTCGCGGACGGTCGCGTTGAGCCGCGACCATCGGAGGAACGCAGCCTCCACCTGAATACCGGAGGCGAGGCCACGGCAAACGCGGTTCCCGCAGAATGTCACATGTCGGCAACACGCTGTAGTGACATGTCGACAAGTCTTTGTGACGTCTGCGCAGTTAGCGGGGGGTGTGGGCCATTTGGGGCGCTGGAAACGGGACTTCTGTGCCTCTACCCGATCCGGTTAGGCCTCGATCCTGTTTGCGGATCGCAGTCGGGCGAAGCTGCGGGCCAACAGTCTTGACACATGCATCTGTGAGACACCCAGCTCGGCACTGATCTGGGACTGCGTCAGGTTGCTGTAGTAGCGCAGCAGAAGGATGCGCTGTTCACGCTCGGGCAGTTGTACGAGCAGATGCCGGACGAGGTCGCGGTGCTCGACCCCGGCGAGGGCCGGGTCCTCGTAGCCGAGCCGGTCCAGCAGCCCGGGCAGCCCGTCGCCCTCCTGGGCGGCCTCCAGTGAGGTCGCGTGGTAGGAGCGCCCGGCCTCGATGCAGGCGAGCACCTCGTCCTCGGAGATCCTCAGCCGCTCGGCGATCTCCGCGGTGGTGGGCGAGCGGCCGTGAGCGGTCGTCAGGTCCTCGGTGGCGCCGGTGACCTGGACCCACAGCTCGTGCAGGCGCCGGGGGACGTGGACGGTCCGTACGTTGTCCCGGAAGTACCGCTTGATCTCCCCGACGACGGTGGGCATCGCGAAGGTCGGGAACTGGACACCGCGTTCGGGGTCGAACCGGTCGATGGCGTTGATCAGGCCGATCGTGCCGACCTGGACGACGTCCTCCATCGGCTCGTTGCGGCTGCGGAACCGCGCCGCGGCGTAACGCACCAGCGGAAGGTTCGCCTCGATGAGGGCCGCCCGGACCCGGCCGTGCTCGGGGGTCCCCGCCTCCAGGTTCTTGAGCTGGCCGAAGAGCACCTGGGTGAGCGCCCGGGTGTCCGCGCCGCGGGTCCTGGCGGGCGTCGTCGTACTGTCGGGCGCCTCGGTCTGGACGGACTGGGGAGGCACTTGAGGCGCTGTACTGGCCGGCACGATGAGGCCACCCCTTTGCGGTCAACTTCGGTCAACTCATCCGTCAAAAGCGGTCATAGCATCACAAGACATGTCCACTGTGTGCAAGCACCGTATAGCGTCGTGTTGGGTTCAACTTGGTTTAAACACCAAAAAAGCCCCTCACCGCATCGGTGAGGGGCCAGGTGGCGGTCCGGATCGAACCTGATTCCGGATCAACTGGAGCACCCGGATCGATCAGATCGATCAGATCAACCGGATCAAACAGATCGGACAGATCAGAACGGATAGTCGGCGATCACCCAGGTGGCGAACTCACGCCACTGCCCGGCGGCGGCCTGGTGCGCGGGGTGCTCGATGTACCGCTTCAGGGCGTCCTGGTCGGCGACCGCGGAGTTGATGGCGAAGTCGTACGCGATCGGCCGGTCGGTGATGTTCCAGGCGCACTCCCAGAACGCGAGCTCGGGAATCTGCCCCTCCAGCTCCTGGAAGGCCTCCGCCCCGGCGACGACCCGCGGGTCGTCCCGCTCGACGCCGTCGTTCAGCTTGAACAGGACCAGATGGCGGATCACGGTGTACTCCTACTTCACGAGCTCGGACATGAAGTCTCCGACGCCCTGTGCGGCACTCGAAACGCCCTCGAACCCTACCTGGACGAGGTCCGCGGCCCGCTCCGGGGAGGTGATGATCGTGTACGCCACGAAGACGAATATCACGTAGAGAACTATCTTCTTCGCTTGCACCACAGCCCCCGCCTCGCCTTCGATCCTCTGTTTCGATCTCCTGTGCAGTCGGGCGATTCTATCCGCACGCATGACCGCATCCCCCGAAGGTTCCCGACTACTCACGCGCCTTTTAAGGACCAAGGACCCCACGATCGAGGCCCTTTGCCGACCCGCACGGCCCCTGCGAGGGAGCAGCATGGAGGCGAGCCCGGCGGATGAGGCAGGAGTCCGAAGGGCTCGGAACGGGCCCCACTGTGGGGTCCTCACCGCGGGTCACCCCCCTGACCGCGACGAGGACCGGCGGGCCCTGTTCCCACCGGGGGAAGCGGCTTGTCCCCCCGATGCCGCTTCCCCCGACCCGAGCGCGAATGCTCTGTGACCCCGGCACGACAACCGTCGCGCCGGGGCCACAGGCATGCTCACGACAGGCCCTGCGACCCTGACCTCGCCGCGGGCGGTCCCCGCAGATGCGGGGAACGGATTCATGAGGCCCCGGAGAAGCTCCGTCTGGGGACCAGCCCCGCGCACGCGGGGACGACCTCCAGCTCCAGGCGATCGGCGCCGGCGGCTGGGGACCAACCCCGCGCACGCGGGGACGACGTCTACTCCGGATTCGCGCTGATCTGCCGCCTGGGACCAACCCCCGCACGCGGGGACGACTACTCGGGCAATTTTGAGGAGCAGCTCGGCCAGGGACCAACCCCGCGCACGCGGGGACGACCGGCGCCGCTGTGGGAGGACTCCGACATAGAGGGGACCAACCCCGCGCACGCGGGGACGACTCCCGTGTCCCGTCGCCGTACGGCCTGGTCATGGGACCAACCCCGCGCACGCGGGGACGACCGCGTCACGTACAAGGTGAAGGGCCTGCCGAAGGGACCAACCCCGCGCACGCGGGGACGACTTCCCGGCCGGGATGGAGTTCTGCCGGTCGCCGGGACCAACCCCGCGCACGCGGGGACGACATCATGAACGGGAAGGACGCGACCCGGGTCGGGGGACCAACCCCGCACACGCGGGGACGACACCGGTCGGGTTCTCCATTCCATTCCGGGTCGGGGACCAACCCCGCACACGCGGGGACGACTGGGGGGCTTGGATGGGGGTGTGGGTTCCGAAGGGACCAACCCCGCACACGCGGGGACGACGGCAAGCGCACCCCCGACCCCATCAAGGTCCGGGGACCAACCCCGCACACGCGGGGACGACAGCAACTGACCTGGGAGTTTATATGGGCAGGAGGTTGTTTTTGCTTAGTTCTTTCGATCCCGGCAAAGTGCCTCTTTCATCTCTTTTCGGATGAACGAAGCGTGCCGTCCCACTCCGTCTACGTCCCGTCATCGCACCGCGTCGACCAGATTCCACGATGCGCTACCTGCCGCCGTATCGTCTCCGCTTCGCGGCCTTGCTCCAGCCCTGGCGAGGGACGTCGGACGGCCCCCGTGCGGCGCGTGGTGCCGCTGGGTTCGGGCGGCGGATCAGGGTGAGGCCCTCGTGGTCGGTCGGGTGCCAGGCGTGGTCGTGGGTTTCGAAGGTGTAGCCCTGTTCGTTGTTCGACTGGTAGGCGAGCAACGCCCTGCCCTGGTCCGCGTATAGGCGGACCTCGTTCCAGAGGGCCTCCCGGATGCGTGCCGACGGTGCGCCCAGGAAGACGCCGGGTGAGATTTCCAGCAGCCAGCGCGTGAGAAACCCCCGCAGGCCGACGGGGCAGTTGGTGAGAACGATGACGGTCACCAGACGATCTCGTCCCCGTGGTTGCGGCCGCTCTCCACATGGCGGTCACCGTCGGACTGGAGGGTGACCCGGTCCTGCGGCGCGCCGTTCGCCTCCGCTGTGTCGCGAGTGCCGTCGTAGCCGAGCAGTTCCTTGATGTCCCGGACGCAGCGGTCGAGGAGGCCGGTCCGGGCGATGCGGTCCCGGAGCATTCGGCGGGTCCGCGTCGCCACGTCCTCCGCGCCCTCGGCCGCCGCGTCGAACGCGACGGGGATCGCGATCTCCGTCCGGTAGAAGTCCGCCACGTCCATGACGAACGACCGCTCGTGTCCGGAGTGCACGAATCCCAGGCCCGGGGAACAGCCGAGGGCCGCGACCACGGAGTGGGAGACCCCGTACATGCACTGGGCGGCGGCCGTGATGGCCTGGTTGGGTGCGTCTCCGGCCGAGAAGTCGTCCCGGTTGTACTCGCGCCGGCGCCAGGGCACGCCCGTGCGTAACGACTCCCGCTTGTAGCAGTCCCTCAGACGGCTGCCTTCCATGCCGAGCAGGTCCTGCCGGGTACGGCCCGCGGTGTCCTCGCCAGGGAAGCGCAGGCGGTACATGGCACGCGCCACATCCAGCCGGGTGCGCCGGTTCGCCCATGCGGTGGCCTGCGCCTCGATCAGGCCCGAAGAGCGCGTCAGCGCCCGCCCACCCGCGTAATACCTCACACCGTGCTCGCCCACCCAGGCCACACCGGCGCCGGATTCACCGAGGAGGGCCATCGCCTGGTGGGTGACGCGGGTTCCAGGACCGAGCAGCAGCGTGCCGATGGTGGCGGACGGGATGTGCGTGATGCCGTCCGCGTCCTCCGCCGTGATCGCGTTGGAGTCCCGGTGCACGGTGCAGCGCTCCAGGTAGACGAACGAGAGACGGTCCCCGACCCGGGTGAGTTCGCGTGGCGAGGAGGCTCCCCTGCGGCCGACCGTGCTCATGCCGTCTCCCGCGCTACCGGAGCCAGGGTCATCAGGCCGCAGCCGTACGCCTTCGCCTTGCCCAGGCCGTGGGTGAGCGTGCGGCGGAAGAGCGCCGCGTCGGTGATGCGCAGGCGGCCGTCGAAGGTGACCCTCGTGAGCTGCACGTCATTCTTGCCCGTCTTCGCCGGGGGACGGCGGAACCTCATCGGGACCTGGTCGCGGACGAGCAGTTCGTACTCGTCGCCCTCCGGCAGCAGCCGACGTTCCACCGGCTTCTCGACGACCTCGAAACCGGCCGGCTCCTGCCGCTTCAGCAGCCATTCCATCTGGTGACGGGGCGTCCTGTGCGCGGCCCGCTTGGTCCGCTCACCCTCCTTGACGTACTCGTGGCGGATGTTGTGCACGGGGTTGGCGGTGAGCCTGAACCCCCAGGTGTCGCCTGGATGGAGAGCGGCGAGGAAGTCCTCGTACGCGAATGTCGTCCACCCCGGTTCGTCCGAGGCGGGCCAGCCCGCCTGCTCGACCAGTCCGGACAGGTCGGGGCGGGTGGGGCTGACGATGTACAGGAGCGTCTCGGAGGTTCCGTTGCGGTCCACCCGCCACAGCACCCGGGGGCCGGTCCCCTCCCTGGACGGGGGCGTGGGGAAGGACATGTTCACCGCTCCGTGCATGCGGTGCGGCGAACCGAGCAGCTGCCGGGCATCGGAGCGTCCGGTGTTCACACGGAATCGGGTGAGGTACATCAGGCGGTCCTCGGTGTGACGGGCGCGACGGGTGTGACGGGTGTGACGGGTGTGAGCAGGGCGGTGGGCTCGTGGGGCGGGGGCGGGGATGACGGCTGCGGCGCCCCGGTCGCTCCGGGCACGGGAATCCGGAGCGTCCGGATCCCGCGCAGCCCGTACCGTCGGTGCCGCGGATCGAAGCTCATCGGGAGGTCGCGCAGCGTGAGGTCCGGCCGGACCTCGGGCGGGCTGTCCAGCAGCAGATCCAGACGGACCGTGCCGGATGCCTCAAGGCGCCTTCGGACCCGTGCGGACGCCTCCCACTCCGCCTCGCGCAGTGCCTGTTCCAGGTCCTTGTCCAGCGGTTCCCCAATCGTGATCGGCTCCGCGGGCGGGCAGGAGCGGCGCCCCAGGTACGGCAGGAAGACGGGCTCCAGCAGCGCCTCGTACAGCCGCTGCACGAGCGCCGCCTCGCCGCTCACGCCCGCCACGAACACGGCGTCCGCCAGGTAGAAGCGCTCCGACAGCGGCATCGCCTTGAGCGTGTCGCTGTGGTGCGCCGTCTGGAAGTCCCGCAGCCGGGTGCCCGGCTGGTCGATACGGACGCCGAACTCCAGCGCCGCCAGGTCTGAGAGGTCGGCGTCCCGCCTGAGCCCCTGGGCCGCGGCGAGGAGTCCGAGCACTCCGCTCTTCGTCGGTGCGTTCTCCGTGGTGCGGCGGACGAAGCGGGCCGCGGAACCCCAGGACTGCAGGGGACCGGCGAGCCGCATCAGCAGCACGCTCATGCCCCGGACCCCGAAGCGGCGACGTCCGAAGCCGCCCCGCCCCGACCGGCGGCAGCCGTCTCCGGAGCCAGCCGGGCGACCACGGTGTCCCCCACGGCGGTCAGCAGCTCGGGCAGGTTCACCTCGGCGCCCAGCCCGTCGAGCGCGCTCGTCTCGTCGCCGACCCGCAGCACCCAGCTGTGCCTGGTGCCCTGCCCGTCCCCGGCGAGTCCGTACCGGGCTTCCAGCTCCGGTACGAACGTGGCGAGCTGCTTGCAGGCACCCCGGAGGAACCCGCCGTTCTCCCCTGGCGGGACCGGCTGTTCAAAGGCTCCGACGTAACTGATCGGCCGCCGGGAACGGACCTTGACGATCACTACGGACGGCAGCGTCTGGTTGCCGAAGGTGTTGATCTTCCCGGTCGGGAGCGAGGTGATGAAGCCTTCGAGGAATGTGGTCACCGCGCGCCGAGTGGCTTCGGCCGGCTGCTTCTCGTCGTCCCCGCCGGAACCCAGATTCTCCTGGAGGCGGTTCACGTCGACCGCCGCGTACCGGTAGAGGGTCGCGGAGTTGAACTCGACGGTGCCGATCATCCCGGCGCCCGGCTCGGCGTCCGTGTTCCTGTCGTCGACCGCCGTGTAGTAGTCCGACTCGACCTCCACCGGGTGCACGCTCAGGGCATGGGCGACCTGCACGGCCGCGTCCACGTTCAGATCGGCCGAATCCGCGACCATGCGCCCGAACAGCGCGATGTCCACAGAGTGTTCGGTGTCGACGGCCTGCTTGGCCCGGTCCCGGTTCGCCTTGACCTTCAGGAAGTCCTTGAGCGCCTTGACGTCACCGCCCTTGCCGCCCTCGACCGCCAGTGCGGCGAGCGCGCTGAACTGCCGGTCGCTCAGGAACATGAGGTAACCGGATTCCCCGGCCAGGTCCTCGGCATCGGCATTGGCGTCGGCGTCCTTGCTCTTGCGCTTGGGCACGGAGAGCTTCGAACCCGTCGCCGTGGAGATCGTCTCGGCGGCCAACTCCAGCGCGGCGGCGCGTGTCAGCGACGCATCGAGCATCTGGACGCGCCCCGCGAGCTCCTCGGCGACCTTCTTCGTTCGGATACCCAGCTCCGACTTGTCGAGCAGTTCGTCGAACGCCTTGCGCGTGGCCCGCTTCCACGCCTGGCTGGACACCCGGGAGCGCCGCACACCGCCGTACGTCGCCGACTTCGGCGCCCCCGTGTCGTCCCGGTTCAGATTGCTCGGAGGGACGGTCTGGAGGATGTGGATGTCAAGAATCGTCCTGGTCACGTGCTTTCAAGTCCTCTGCTCGGTGGGGCGGTGCGTGAAGTGGAAGGCGGTGCGGCGAGGTGCGGTGTGGTGCGGTGAGGAAGGGAGAGAGAGCGGCTGCGGGAGTCACTCTCCGGCCGCGTACCCGCCGTACGTGCTGTCTTCGTCCGCACCCAGCGTCGGGTCGATCACGTCGCCCTTCTCGGAGTCCGGAGCCTTCCCCCTCCCGGTACGAGGAGCGGACGCAGCCAGGTGGAACTCGCGCCCCCACTCGCGCTGCACGCCGGCGCGTGCGCTCCGGTCCTGCCACCGGTAGAGCTGACCGGCCAGGCGCGCGTAGTCGAGGGGCGGGGGCTCGGGCACGGTGCGCAGGAGCGTAACGATCTCTCTGAGCCGCACGGCGACGGACTGGAACGACTCGGCCGTACCGACACGGACCAGGCGCTTGCGCAGCGTGGACTCTTCCTCGTCCGCGCTCTCCGTATTCTTCGACCGGATCAGCGCACGGACCGCACCGCCGAGATCCTTCCCTCTGACGTGGGTGTTCTGGTCACGACGGGACTGCTGGTGCAGCGCCCACAGTGTCGAGGCGAGGAAGACCGCCTCCTCGGCGTCCTCCCGGTGGCCGGAGTCCGATTTCCTTCTCGGCATCAGCTCGGCAAGTTTTTCCAGGGCGTCGATTCCCCACAGCTCCGGGATCTCGTGCGCTCTCCTGCCCGCGCCGCGCCGCAACTGGGCCAGCTCCGCCACCGCTGCCGGATCGTCCTTGGCGTACTGGAACTGGAGCCGTGCGATGTACGTGTGCGTCGCCTGCTCGACCAGTTCGCGGACCGGGGGTTCGTCGTTGCCGCCGACGTGACCGGCTGGTTTCGAGGTGGTGCTCATACGGTTCCTTCCGGTCCTGCCGGGCTGTTGTCGTCGGGTCGGGGGCCGTCGGCGGGAGGTACGGGGCGCGGCTTGGGCAGGACCTTGTTGATCCGCGTCCGGAACCACAGGTCCGCCCGTGAACTGTCGATCCAGCGCTTGCCGACCCCGGGCAGCTCCACCACGCGTCCTTCCGCCGCCGCCCGTCCCGCGCCGTCGAGCAGCTCGCGGCCGAGGGCGAGAACGATCCGGCGGACGTCGGCCTGCCACGCGGTGCGGGCGGCGTCCGGGGCCGCGTTCTCCCCGAGGCTCACCACCCAGTGCCGATACGGCCCGTCGAGCGCGCCGAACCCCAGATCACGTGCGGTGTCCGCGGCCGGGCCGGGCGGCGCCCCCGTCGCGCGGGCGAGATTCCCCGCCAGGTGCCCCAGCGCGGCCACCGCCCGCTCCGCGTCCGCGACCGCGTCCACGGCCGCCGCGCCGTGCAGCGGACGGTGCTCGTGCAACAGCACGACCGGCAGAGTGATGCCGTCGTCCACCACCTCGTCCACCACGGACTGCTGCGTCCCGTACACCGCCCCGACGAGCCGGGTCCGGAACAGCGACTTCTCCGGCAGAACGCCCTCGCTCGGATCAAAGAGCATGGCCAGCCACCGCACCACCCCGGACGGCTTGCTCTCGTCCGCACCTCGGCCGGCTGCTCCGCTGTCCGACTCCTGCGGGTACAACAGACTCGCCAGGCCACGCCAGGCAGCCCGGGCCGGATCGTGCTGACGCGGTAGATAGATCAGCGGGCGGCCCAGCTTCTTCTCCTGCGGCCGGCTGCGCCGCCACCCGGTCATGGGCTCCGCCTTCCACCGGTTGGTGGGCGCGAGCGGATCGCCGTAACCGAGCACGACGCCCGTGACGTCATCGCCCTCGGTGTGCAGGAGCAGCCGTCGGGACTGCCAGGTGTAGAGGTCGCGCGGACCGGCGGGCCGGGGGACGGACGGATCGTCCTCCAGGACCCCGGGGCCGGGCGGAATCTCGCGGCGCCAGACCGGCAGGTCCGCGGCCGGGTCCGCCATGAACTCCACGATGTCTTCCCCGGTCGGGACCAGGTTCAGCAACAGCGTCTCGCGCAGCGTGTACCCCTCGGCGTGGACTCCACCGAGCCCGCCCGCCCATCCGACGCCCTGCGGGTAGACCTTCCCGCCCTTGGCCCGGTCGTCGCCCTCCATCCCGGACTTGATGCCGGACGAGTCGTAGGCGTGGGTGTGCACCAGCCACCGGGCCGCCTCGGCGAGGCTCAGCCGGCCGACGCCCGGCCGGCGCATCGAGAAGAACGCCTCCCCGTTCGGCACGTCGGCGACGATCCGGTTCAGCGAGGCGACCTCGTGCTTCGCCGTGTGCAGTCCGGCGACCTGGAAGAACGGGCGCTCGGGGTGGAGCAGGTCGAAGCGCTCACGGTGCCGGTCGAGGTAGTCCGCGACGACGGCGAAGGACTTCTCGTCGTGCCACAGCTCCTCCCAGTCCTCCAGTACCTCGACGGCCCCGGACTTCCCGCCTTTGGACTTTCCGTCCTTCGCCTCGTCGAACGCGTCGTACAGGATCGCGAGCAGCAGCCGCAGCAGGGCGAACTCCTGGGTGGGCAGATCGCCCACCAGCCGCCGCAGCGTGTGGGCCTGCGCGAAGACATCCGTCAGCGACAACTCGTCCGTCGTGCCGTCGTCGCGCTGCACGGGCAGCCAGGGCCGGGAGACCAGGTCGAAGGAGGGCGCCATCGGTTCAAGCCCCTTCTTTCCGCTTGTTCTGCGCGTGCCGACGGAGCCCACCCGGAGTCCGTCATCGGCGCTGTAGTGGATTTCCAAGCCTGACAGGCGGGTCTGACAACGCTCGTCGAGCACGAGCAGCAACTCGCCTGCCAACCAGGGGCATTCCTTCACCTGCCAGGCCGGAACGACGAACTGCTCCAGCTCGGAAATGGTCCGGTCAATGACGCCCGGATGTGTCAGGGAACGCGGCAGCGTCAGCGCACTCGCGGCGACCGCCTCGGCGGCGTGGCGAACCGGAGGTGCGTGCTCCGGTAGATCCAGCCCGCCGCGTCCGCCGTCGAGCCAGCCCACCGTGGTCAGCCGGCCGTCGTCCCGCCGCTGGACGACGAGCACCTCCAGGGTCTCCTCGCTGTCCCGCACCTGGGCCCGCCCGGTACGGCTGTCGTCGGCGTCGCCCGCATTGCCGTCCAGCCAACCGATCACCGGCCGCCCGGCCCGCCGTACCGGAGCGAGCCGGAACGCGTCCGCGCGCACCCGCTTCTCCGCGAGGCGCTTCAGGTAGTCCCGTCGGGCGCCGTCCAGCGCGGAAGCCCAATGCTCGGCTCCGGCCGGCCGGTCGTCGTAGGCGGCCTGCACCAGCGGACTGATGTGGTCCGGCAGCACCAGCGGGGCACCGTCGAGATGCGGGCCGAGCACCGCGAGCGACCGGAGCAGTGTGTGCCGCCCCTGGTACACGGCGAGTGAGCCGCGTACGGGTACGGGCGGATCGGCCGCCCAGTCCTCCACGCCCGTCACCAGACAGCGGGCCTTTGCCAGGAGTGTTGGACGGGTACGGGGATGCCGGTGGAGCCGCCCCATGCGCTGGAGCATCAGGTCCACGGGCGCCAGGTCGGTGACCAGGAGGTCGAAGTCGATGTCGAGCGACTGCTCGACGACCTGGCTGGCCACGACTATGTGCGGCCCGCCGGGTCGGTCGCCGCCGGGCCCGAACCGTTCGCGCAGGTCCGTGTCCTTACGGGCCCGGTCTGCGGCGAGGAACCGGGAGTGGGCGACGGTCACGGCCTCCGTTCCGAAGCGCTCCCGCAGGCATGCGGCGGCCTCCAGTACCCGGTCGACGGTGTTGCGTACGACCAGCGCGCATCCCCCGTCCCGCAACTCGTGCCCCAGCCGCTCCGCGAGCACCGGAAGGTCGTCGTCGAGCCGTTCCACCGACACTTCGGTACGCCGCCCCGAGGCGGGCTCGGGCCGGGCGGTACGGACGATGCCCCCGGGTCCGACGCCGGTGATCAACGGGTAGGCGTCGTCCGGAAGATGCAGCGCTTCGGCCAGTTCGGCCGACTCCTCCCCGGCGTACGCGGCGGCCAACTCCCGCCGCCTGGATGCCGGAAGGGTCGCCGAGAGCATCACCACCGGCACCCGGTAGGCGGACAGCCACTCCAGGACCCGGTCGAGGTACGTATTCATGTACGCGTCGTAGGCGTGCACTTCGTCGATGACGACGACTTTGCCCGCGACGGCCAGATGCCGCAGCGCCAGGTGCCGGCTCTTGAGCCCGGCGAAGAGCACCTGGTCGATGGTGCCCACGGCGAAGGACGCGAGCAGCGCCTTCTTGCGCCCGCGCAGCCACTGGTGGGCGTGGAGTCCGGCCGGGTGGGCGGGATCGGCCGCCCCGGGACCGGACATCTCCTCGCAGCCGTCCAGTTCGACGGCTGCGATCGTACGGTTTCCCGCCTTCGTCATCCCGGCCCACACCTCGTTGAGGGCGGCTTTGGCATGGGCGAGTACGACGGACAGCGGGCCGTCCGAGGGCAGCCGCTCCAGCCAGCTCAGCAGCCGGGGGAACATCGCGTCGCCGGTGGCCCGGGTCGGCAACGCGACCAGACAACCACCCGCTCCGGTACGGGCCGCCAGGATCTCCGCCGCGGCGAACGCCGCCTCGGTCTTGCCCTCGCCCATCGGCGCCTCGATGATCAGCAGCCCGGCGGCGGGCATGTTCCGGGCCATCCGTACGGCCTCCTCCTGCACGGGCCTGATCCGGGCGCCTTCCGGCAGCTCGAATCGGTCCCGGAACAACTCCTCCGCGCCCTGCTCCGGCACTTCCGGCCGCCACGGTCCCGGCAGATCCAGCCCGGCCCAGGCGGCTTCGAGCCGCCGGACCTCCCCGTCCTTGCCTCCCGCCGACGACCAGGACGCGGGATCGTAAGGAAACAGCTCGGACGAGCTGGCGATCCAGTCGGAGACGATCACGACCGCCGTCAGCACGACTTGGACGGTCTGCGGCAGACGCACGGCCTGCCACTGGTCCAGCCGCTCCGCCACCCCGGCCCGCCGCGCACACGCGTCCAGCAACTCGTACTGCACCGAACGCCAGACGTCCTCGCTGTCCCCCTGGGTGCGCAACAGCCGGGGATGCAGCCCGAGAGCACGGATCTGCTGGTGATCCGGAGGCGTCCCGTGATGCCCACCTGCCACAATCGCGAACTGTCCCGAGGCCCGCCCGCTCCAGCCGAACCGCTCGGCCAGCCACTCCTGAATGATCAGCTGCCCGGCCAGCCCGTGCGGTGCCATCCGGCGGTCCTCGCCGAACTGCTTCTGGTCCGGCATATCGAGCCCGGCCCGCCGCATCCGGTGGGCAAGCCCCTCCACCTGGCAGGCGAAGGCGGGCGTCGCTTTGCCGATGTCGTGCACACAAGCCAGATACACAGCAAGCCGCCGAGCATCCGCCGCACCCCCGGGCAGCGCCTCGGCAACGAGCGCCTTCACGCTCTCCGGCACCCACGCATCCCACAGCCGCCCGGCGACGGCGGCACTGTCCGCCATGTGTCGCCACAGAGGGAGCCACTCCTCGGTCGCCCGGTCGTGCTTACCCCAGGTGGTGCGTGCCGCAGGGGACAACTCTTGGTAGGCCGTGGGAACTTCGGGGTGGGCGTGGTGCATGGGTGTATTTGACATGGGTGGGTGGCGTTCATGTGTCGGATTCTGAAAGAGATCTGTAGTGAGCGTTTTCGACTGAATGAAGCCACTCAGTGATCGGCTCTTTGAGTCGATGGTTTCGGGTAACCCCGCGTGCGCGGGGACCACCGATCCGGCAAGACCATTGCGAGCCTGCTCGCGGGACCAACCCCGCACGCGCGGGGACCACACGGCACACCTCTTGCACTCCGGACCAACCCCGCATGCGCGGGGACCACCCATCGGTGGCCAGAGACAGCCAGGTGATCTCAGGACCAACCCCGCATGCGCGGGGACCACCGCCTGATGGAGCGGGAGAACTGGAACCCCCAGGGACCAACCCCGCACGCGCGGGGACCACTCACGCCGCGGCCCCGTACGGGGGGTGGCCAGGGGACCAACCCCGCACGCGCGGGGACCACTCCTGCGAGTTATTCGCGACAGTCGCGCGACAGGGACCAACCCCGCACGCGCGGGGACCACCCGCCGCTTGATCGGCCGGATGAGCCCCTCGCGGGACCAACCCCGCACGCGCGGGGACCACCAGCACAGGCATTTCTTGAGAGATCTCAAGAAGGGACCAACCCCGCACGCGCGGGGACCACACGACCTGGTCGCCGGGCTGGACGCGCAGCCAGGGACCAACCCCGCACGCGCGGGGACCACATGAGGGTGTGCGACGGATCGAAGGTGATCGGGGGACCAACCCCGCACGCGCGGGGACCACTGTGGGGCCCGGGGTCTCCGGGCCCCACCCCAGGGACCAACCCCGCACGCGCGGGGACCACCCGACCCGGGCGTTTCGACGGCGGCGGGTCCGGGGACCAACCCCGCACGCGCGGGGACCACTGGTCGAGGTCGAGGCACACGATGCCGTCGCCGGGACCAACCCCGCACGCGCGGGGACCACGGCCCGACCACACAGGCGGGCTCGATCTACCCGGGACCAACCCCGCACGCGCGGGGACCACACCGGGATCGTCACCGCAGCCGCGTCCCGCTGGGGACCAACCCCGCACGCGCGGGGACCACTACACGGAGGAGCAGGCCGCAGAGGTCCACCGGGGACCAACCCCGCACGCGCGGGGACCACAGCACGACGTACAGGCGCCATCGGCCGCCGCGGGGACCAACCCCGCATGCGCGGGGACCACCCAAGGGTGACGGGCACCGGAGCGCCCCCGGCGGGACCAACCCCGCATGCGCGGGGACCACGGCGACGGGGAAGAGGAGTGGCAATACCCGCCGGGACCAACCCCGCATGCGCGGGGACCACCCGCCGACCTCCGTGCCGCTGACCGCCCGGGAGGGACCAACCCCGCATGCGCGGGGACCACACCTTGGCTTCCATGAACTGCCGCATGTAGGGGGGACCAACCCCGCATGCGCGGGGACCACAGGAGCCTCTCCCGGTCGGCGCGGCGCACCGAGGGACCAACCCCGCATGCGCGGGGACCACTCGCCCACGTCCGCACCGAACACGTTGGCGTAGGGACCAACCCCGCATGCGCGGGGACCACATAGCGCAGATCAAGAAAGTCTCCGTCACGCCGGGACCAACCCCGCATGCGCGGGGACCACTCGCCCACGTCCGCACCGAACACGTTGGCGTAGGGACCAACCCCGCATGCGCGGGGACCACATAGCGCAGATCAAGAAAGTCTCCGTCACGCCGGGACCAACCCCGCATGCGCGGGGACCACCGAAATGGGCGCCGGACTCCTCGACCAGAAGGGGACCAACCCCGCATGCGCGGGGACCACAGGAGGGCCGCACGTGGCTGATCCGCGATGAGGGGACCAACCCCGCATGCGCGGGGACCACGAGCTGAAAGGATCTGCGTACTCCAGCCCTTTGGGACCAACCCCGCATGCGCGGGGACCACCATGACGACCGTGTGGGCACTGCGGACAGTCAGGGACCAACCCCGCATGCGCGGGGACCACGCGTGATCAGGCGCCGGTAGCCGTATTCCAGAGGGACCAACCCCGCATGCGCGGGGACCACACGGGGCTCTGGTCGTAAATGCGGAGCCAGTCGGGACCAACCCCGCATGCGCGGGGACCACCCCCTTCCTGGTCGTCATCAACATGCACGACCCGGACCAACCCCGCATGCGCGGGGACCACAAAGGGCTTGAGCAGCATCCCGGGCGAGGTGCGGGACCAACCCCGCATGCGCGGGGACCACATATCGGCATCTACATAGGGAATGACACATTCGGGACCAACCCCGCATGCGCGGGGACCACATATCGGCATCTACATAGGGAATGACACATTCGGGACCAACCCCGCATGCGCGGGGACCACGTAGGACGCCCGGTGGCCGCAGACCTCGCGGAGGGACCAACCCCGCATGCGCGGGGACCACGCGGTGGGTCTCGTGATTGCCGCGCCGATCCAGGGACCAACCCCGCATGCGCGGGGACCACAGGACCTGGTCGACGGTCCAGGGCCCGGTGTGGGGACCAACCCCGCATGCGCGGGGACCACACTTCACTCGGGACACCTCCTTTGGCTGGTCAGGGACCAACCCCGCATGCGCGGGGACCACAGGTTGCCGCCGGGCAGCAGGTCGGCGCCCCAGGGACCAACCCCGCATGCGCGGGGACCACACAATCCGTTCCTCCCGCAGACCTCTCGGACCGGGACCAACCCCGCATGCGCGGGGACCACACCGGGTCCGCGATCGCCTCGCTCGGAGCAAGGGGACCAACCCCGCATGCGCGGGGACCACGCCGAAATGCCCTGGGTCCGCCTCGACGACAGGGGACCAACCCCGCATGCGCGGGGACCACGGCCGGCTCGGCTGCGATCGGATCGGCCACCGGGGACCAACCCCGCATGCGCGGGGACCACAGCTGGGCCGCGTTCAGGTTGAGTCGGATGTGGGGACCAACCCCGCATGCGCGGGGACCACAGTTCCTGACCTGCTGGTTTATGGCAGGGGGAGCCTGTTTTTACTTACTTCTTGAGATTCGGACATTTCGTCACACGCTCGACTCGACCAGTTGTGTCTGAGTCCCGCCCGGGGATCAAGAGCCGACGTCGGCTCCGGCGTGGCCGGCCCGATGATGCGCGAACGCCCTCCCGGCCTGCGTTTCCGCTGGTCGGGAGGGCGTCGATGGCGGTAGCGGAGGGATTTGAACCCTCGGTGAGTTTCCCCACACTCGCTTTCGAGGCGAGCTCCTTCGGCCGCTCGGACACGCTACCGAGAGAGAGCTTAGACCATCCCCCGCCGTGTACAGAAATCGGTTCTCAGGAGGTGCGGAATGAGGTGCGGAATGAGGTGCGGAAGAAGGATGTCAGGAGGCTCGCGCACTCGTCCTCCAGGACGCCCTGGATGACCTCGGGGCGGTGGTTGAGGCGGCGGTCTCGTACGACGTCCCAGAGGGAGCCCGCCGCGCCCGCCTTCTCGTCGCGGGCGCCGTAGACCACCCGGTCCACGCGGGACTGGACCAGGGCGCCCGCGCACATCGTGCAGGGCTCCAGGGTGACCACCAGGGTGCAGCCGGTCAGCCGCCACCGGCCGAGGGCGACGGCTGCCCTGCGGACGGCCAGGACCTCCGCGTGCGCGGTCGGGTCGTTGGTCGCCTCGCGTTCGTTGTGGCCCGTGGCGAGCAGGGCGCCGTCCGGGCCGAGCACGACGGCGCCGACCGGCACATCGCCGGCCCGCGCCGCCAGATCGGCCTCGGCCAGGGCGCGGCGCATGTGCGCCCGCCACGGGTCTCTCACAGGGTCGTGCGGTGGTTCGCTCACCCGCGGACCCTAGCGGACGGTCTCCAGGACCTCGGCCGCGCCGAGCGCGTCCGCGATCTCCACCAGTGCGTCCGTGCGCAGCATCAGCAGCTCGGCCTCGGGGAGCCCGAGATCGGCCAGGACCCGGGTGTCGCCGAGCGGGCCCGCCGGCACGGCGTCGGCGTCGAAGCCGTCGTCATCGTCATCGTTGTCGTCGGTGTCTGTGTCGGTGGTGTCGTTGTCGGGGGTGGTGTCCGGGTCGCCGTCCTCCGTGCCGTCGAGGCCGACGAGCTCTTCGAGGGCGGCGATCGTGTCCTCGGCCCCGGGTTCGCGGCCGAGCAGTTCGTCGGTGAGCAGGATCTCTCCGTACGAGGAACGGGCGGCGGCGGTGGCGTCCGACACGAAGATTCGGGGGTCGTCCTCACCGTCCACCCGGACGACGCCGAACCAGGCGTCCTCCTGTTCGATGAAGACCAGCACCGTGTCCTCGTCCACCGAGGCTTCACGGGCCAGATCCGTCAGGTCGGACAGGGTCTCCACATCGTCGAGTTCCGTGTCGCTCGCTTCCCACCCGTCTTCGGTGCGCGCGAGCAGTGCGGCGAAGTACACCGTGACTCTCCCACTGGTCATAGGGGTGCAGGTCCGGCGGGAGGGCAGTCGGTGGTCCGGCTGTCCTGGGTCCCGCCCATCGGAATCGTGGCAGAAACGAGGGCTTTGCGAGAGGAGTTCGGCCGTTGAGTCGGCCATCAGTTCTGCCGGACGCCGCCACCAGGGGGATGCCGGACACCGATATCGGGGATGCCGGACGGCCGCCGGCTACCAGCGGAAGGTGCGCATGCGCATGGCCTGGCGCATCCGGGCCGCCCTGGCACGGCGCGGCTGCACCCGGTCGCGGAGGGCCTTCGCCTCGTGGAGCTCGCGCAGGAACTGGGCGCGCCGCCTGCGGCGTGCCGCGTCGGTCTCCTCCGGGTCCTGCCGGCCCCGGGCGTCCCCCGGGGCCGGCGCGTCCGGCGCATCCGGCTGGTCCCGCTTCCGCTTTTCCCCGTCCGGCATCGGCTCATCACCCCAAGGCTGGGTCGGCATGCCCCCACCTTCCCCCCGAACATGCGGTTGATGCCAGCGCACGGGTGCGGGAGGCACGGTTACTGTTGAACCCATGCGGATCCACGTCGTCGACCACCCACTGGTCGCGCACAAACTCACCACCCTGCGCGACAGGCGCACCGACTCCCCGACCTTCCGGCGGCTCGCCGACGAGCTGGTCACCCTGCTCGCGTACGAGGCCACCCGGGACGTGCGCACCGAGCAGGTCGACATCGAGACCCCGGTCACGCCCACGACCGGGGTGAAGCTGTCGCACCCGCGGCCGCTGGTCGTGCCGATCCTGCGGGCCGGTCTCGGCATGCTCGACGGCATGGTGCGGCTGCTGCCGACCGCCGAAGTGGGCTTCCTGGGCATGATCCGCAACGAGGAGACGCTCCAGGCGGAGACGTACGCGACGCGGATGCCGGAGGACCTCTCGGGTCGCCAGGTGTACGTCCTGGACCCGATGCTGGCCACCGGCGGCACGCTGGTCGCGGCCATCCAGGAGCTGATCAAGCGCGGCGCGGACGACGTCACCGCGGTCGTGCTGCTCGCGGCGCCCGAGGGCGTCGAGGTGATGGAGCGCGAGCTGGCCGGTACGCCGGTCACCGTGGTCACCGCCTCGGTCGACGAGCGGCTCAACGAGAACGGCTACATCGTTCCGGGCCTCGGCGACGCGGGCGACCGGATGTACGGCACCGCCGACTAGCCGACCAGCAGGACTCTCCGGCCGGTCGAGGCCGGACCGGTACTACCAGTGCCCCGGTCGGGATTCCGTTTCCCGGCCGGGGCACTGTGCGATCGGTCTCCGGATCCGGCGGAGGGAGGCCGGGGCGCGAGCCCGCGGTGCGGGTCCGGGACGGCAGGGGCGAGGCGCACGTTCTGCGTGCCCTGCCGTGACCTCATGCACCACACGCACCCCAACTGCGGCGGTGAACCCGTGGCGCGCCCTCTCCGTCGGCCGCAGGGGCTTGGCCCCGCACCTTCACCCGGACGAGGGGTGCCCGAACACCCGGACGAGGGGTGCCCGAAGCCGTCAGCAGGACGGTGCGGGAGCCGGCTTCGTCAGGGCGGCGAGGGCGGCGGCCGCGGACTGAGGCGTGCTGAACGTCTTGAACTTCGTACCGAGAATCAGATCGACGTCCGCCGTCCTGCGGGCGTCGGTCTTCGGCGTGGCGCCCACCAACTGCGTGCCGAGGACCGGGAACGAGCCGTTCGTGGCGGACGGGGCGCCCAGCAGCACCCCGGGGCCGGGGACCTTCTTGTCGTACGCGGCCGGGGCGTTACCCACCTTGCCGATGGCGAAGCCGCGCTTCTTCAGCTCGTCGGCCGCCTTCTTGGCGAGGCCGCTGCGCGGTGTCGCGTTGTAGACGTTGACGGTGATCTTCGCGGGCTTCGGCAGCGCCTTCGCGGGCGCGGACGGCCTGGCGGTGGGGCAGTCCGTCTTGTGGTCCGCGGCGCTGGCCTCCCGGTCGCCGCCGGTGAAGACGTCGATGAGCTGCATCGTGCCCCATCCGGCCAGCCCTAGGGCGACCACGGAGGCGGTGGCAGCGAGGATCAGTTTGCCGCGGCGCCGGGGGCGGCGCATCCGGGGGTACTTGTCGCCCGTGATGCGGTACTTTCCGCCCATGCCGGGGGGAGTGAGCATGCTCATGGGCGCAGCGTAGTGCGGCCCGGTGATGATGCCTACTAAATGATCAATGGATCGCACCCGTCCGGGTGTGAAAGCACCCGAACGAACCCCGGTGCGGCCCGAAGGCCGCGCAAGGTCTCGTCGGTACCGGCAGTGCTGCCGGTGCTGCCGGGTATTGCCGGCAGTACCCGGTCCGTGGACGGTCCACGGACGGGCCCGCTTCGGTCAGCCGAGTTCGAGCACGCGGGCGTGGAGAACCTGGCGCTGCTGAAGCGCGGCACGGACCGCTCGGTGCAGCCCGTCCTCCAGGTAGAGGTCGCCCTGCCACTTCACGACGTGCGCGAACAGGTCGCCGTAGAACGTCGAATCCTCGGCGAGGAGGGTTTCGAGATCCAGGTTGCCCTTGGTGGTCACCAGCTGATCGAGGCGGACCGGGCGCGGCGCGACATCCGCCCACTGCCGGGTGCTTTCCCGGCCGTGGTCGGGATAAGGCCGCCCATTTCCGATGCGCTTGAAGATCACACGGAAAGCCTACCGGGCAAGAGCCTCCGGGCGCAGCCACGGGTCCGTACTGCGATGCTGACAAGAACGCCACAAAAGCAGGCATTTCGGAATGGGGTCCTGATGGGCGACAGCGAGAGTACGGCCGAAAATGCCGGTGCGCTGCCGGAACCCGCGCGGGAGATCGCCGCCGGCTACGCCGTTTCCGGGGCCGCCCTCGATCTGGGCGCGCTGCTCTGGGACGGCACCTGCCTGCCGGACGCGCAGATCCGCATTCCGCCGGCGATGCTCAACCGGCACGGACTCGTCGCGGGCGCCACCGGGACCGGGAAGACGAAGACCCTCCAGCTGATCGCCGAGCAGCTCTCCCAGGGCGGTGTTCCCGTCTTTCTCGCTGACATCAAGGGCGACGTCTCGGGCATCGCTGTCCCCGGCACACCGGGCGACCGGGTCGCCGAACGGGCCGGGCAGGTGGGGCAGGAGTGGCGGGCCGAGGGCTTCCCGTGCGAGTTCTACGCGCTCGGCGGCATCGGCCCCGGCATCCCGCTGCGCGCGACGGTCACCAGCTTCGGCCCCGTACTCCTGTCCAAGGTGCTGGAGCTCAACCAGACGCAGGAACAGTCGCTCGGCCTGATCTTCCACTACGCCGACTCCAAGGGGCTGGAGTTGGTGGACCTCAAGGATCTGCGGGCCGTTGTCGCGTTCCTCGTGTCGGACACCGGAAAGGCCGAACTCAAGGGGATCGGCGGTCTCTCCACGGCCACCGCGGGGGTGATCCTGCGGTCGCTCACCGCCTTCGAGCAGCAGGGCGCGGGCGACTTCTTCGGCGAACCGGAGTTCGACACGGCCGAGTTGCTGCGGCAGGCGCCGGACGGGCGGGGGCTCGTGTCCGTACTGGAACTGGCGGCGGTGCAGGACAGGCCCCAGCTCTTCTCCACCTTCCTGATGTGGCTGCTCGCCGACCTCTTCCACGATCTGCCGGAGGTCGGCGACCTCGACCGGCCGAAGCTCGTCTTCTTCTTCGACGAGGCGCACCTGCTCTTCGACGGGGCCTCGAAGGCGTTCCTGGAATCGATCACCCGGACCGTGCGGCTGATCCGTTCCAAGGGCATCGGCATCTTCTTTGTCACGCAGACGCCCCGCGACGTGCCGGCGGAGGTGCTGGCGCAGCTCGGGAACCGGGTTCAGCACGCGTTGCGCGCCTTTACCCCGGACGATGCGAAGGCGTTGCGGTCGACGGTGAAGACATTCCCCCATTCGCCGTACGACCTGGAGGCGCTGTTGACGCAGCTGGGCATCGGCGAGGCCGTGATCACGGTGCTGAGCGAGAACGGCGCGCCGACACCGGTCGCCGCGACCCGGCTGCGGGCGCCGAGGTCGCTGATGGGGCCGTGTCCGGCGGCGGAACTTGACGCGGCCGTGAAGGGATCCGCGCTTTACGCGAGATATGCGCAGGCGGTGGACCGGGAGTCGGCCTACGAGAAGCTGAGCGCCGGTCAGGAGGCGGAGCGGCGGGCCGCCGAGGCGGAGGCGGCGGCCACGGCCGCGAAGGCTGCGGAGGCCGCGGACCGGGCGGCGGTGGAGGAGGCGGTTCGCGGGGAGCGGGGG
>NZ_JBCEWQ010000133.1:0-24098 GCF_038448545.1 Streptomyces sp. CLV115 | reverse complement strand
GGGTCGGGCTTATCCGGTCGGGCAGGCCGGGGGCGGACCTGGCCCGCCGCCTCGTTCACGCTGCGCTTAATTCACCGTCGGCGGAAGCACCTGGACATCCACCGGCCTGTTGTTAGCGTCGAATCATGGAATTGCTCCAGGTCACCCCCACTGTCTGGCAGCTGGCCTTCCCGGTCGGGCACGTCCACTTCGTGCGTCTGCCGGACGGCTACGCGCTGATCGACACCGCCGTCCCCGGCTCCGCCCCCGCGATCCTCGATGCCCTGAAACGGCTCGGCGGCCGCCCGGAGGACCTGCGGCACATCGTGCTCACCCACTCCCACATCGACCACATGGGCTCGGCCGCCGATCTGGTCGGGGCCACCGGCGCCCGCGTCCTCGCCGGAGCCATGGACGCCCCGGTCATCCGCGGCACCGCCCCCGAACCCCAACCGGTGTACACATCACCGGAACACGTGCTGCACGAGCAGATCACGGCGGGCTTCGCCGAAGCGGACGTCCGGCCCCCGCGACATGTGCCGGTGGATGTGGAACTGCACGACGGGGACACCATCGACGGCTGGGGCGAGCCCGTCCACGTCCTGCACGTGCCCGGACACACCCCGGGAAGCATCGCGCTGCACCTCCCCTCCAGCGGTGTGCTCTTCCCGGGCGACAACATCGCCACCGCGGAGGGCCGGGCGATCCTCGGCCCGTTCAACGTGGACAGGGAACAGGCCGTCGCCTCCTTCCGACGGCTGGCGTCGCTGGATGTGGAAACGCTGTGCGTCCCGCACGGCGAGCCGGTGCCGAAGGGCGCGAGCGCGGTGCTGCGGGCGGCGACTCCGGAGAACGACTGGGTGTGAGTCGGACCCCTCAACCGGGTGTGAGTCGGGCCCCTCAGACGAAGTACAGGCCCTCCATCGAGCAGACGGACAGGTCGCTGTGCTGTACGCGGAAGGCGGTGGTCTGCATCTCCTCCCACCCCCAGGGGTCGGACTGCCCCAGTGCCAGGCCGGCCAGCGAGGCCCATTCGACCTCGTGGAGGGGCTGGTCCATGTCGATGTCGGCGGCGGTGAGCATCCAACTGCTCAGGCCGAGCGAGGCGATGACGGCGTAGGGGTCGCCCAGGACGACGAAAGGTTCGTCGTCGGGCCAGCCGGAGGCGTGGAACATGGCGCCGTCGGGGAGCATCACGACGGTTTCGGTGTGTTCCATTCCGCCGTAGTAGGTGACGTGGCCCACGATCCGCGCTGCGGGGAAGCGCATTTGCATCCGCTCGGATTCGGCAAGCAGTGGGTTTCCGTTGCCGTCGTCGGCGAAGACGGGGGTGGAGACGGCCCGCATGCCGCCCCACGCGGCGGCATGGACGATGTCCAGGTCGGAACGGACCGACGAGGGCAGCGGCGTCTGCACGGAACGCGGCCCGAGATCCTCCAGGACCGCCTCGATGCCGTCGACCGACTCGACGAACAGTCGTGCCTGATCGGGGTCGTTGGCCGGGAGGCTGCGGGCGTCGATGTCGAGCGGCGGCTGAGCCACGGTGAGATGACACAGGCCCAGCGAGCCACGAACGGTCCGGTCCGGGGCGGAAGTCCAGTACTTGGTATCGGTCATGCGGGCCACCGTAGTCGGGCGGGAAAGCGTGGCTCTCCCGGCGCGAATCAGGGATGCCGGGAAGCGGGGAAGCCGAGAAACCCGGGAAGCCGGGGCCGGACTGCGGACCTCACCCGTAGTCCGGCCCCGACCCGTCGGGCACGTCCTGGGCCCATGGGACACGTCCTATGCCCGTGGGACGTCCCTGACGAACACGATCCCGTCCGCGTCGCTGTCCGCCAGCCGGGCCGGGTCGAGCGGGGCGTAGCCGAACCAGGGCGATACGCGGGCGGCGGGAGGCTTGTCGCCGAGGGCGGCGGCCAGCCGGCGGGCGTCGAGGACGTACCGGTCCTCCGGGAGCGCGTACAGGAGTCCTTCGACGGTGTCCGGCGGCGGGGCGTCCACACCCTGGTGCCGGATCGTGCCGAGGGCCGTCGCCACGAAGGCGTACTCCTCACCCAGCCGGGCGCTCACCAGCGCACCGGCCCCCCACCACTCCAGCGGCGCCCCGCCCATCCGCATCGTGCTCCTCCCCCGCTGGAGGTGCGAGTTGTGGGCGTGGGCGAGGACCGGGCCCCGTTCGGCGAGGGCGAGGAGGTTGTCCGCCATCATCCGGTCCCGCAGGCCGACCAGCCGTGTCAGGCGGGCCGGCGAGGGGTCGGCCATCCAGTGGTGGTAGCGCAGCAGGCCGATCGCGGTGCGCCCGTACAGCTGCGCCCGGTCCCGGTCTTCCCGCGAGTCGGTGGCGATCAGGTGCGGTGTCTGCGCGTCGAGCAGGGCCACCAGGTCGTCGGCGAGCAGCCGCAGCCGGCCGGCCTCGGCCGACTGTCCCGCGGAGCGGGCGGGGTCCGTCATCGCGGCGGGCTCGGTCCACCGGTCGTCGGCGCCGAGCAGGCGGTCGAGCGTCTCCGCGGTGCAAGGGAGCAGGTCCGCGTCCACCCTGGCGGCGAGGTGATCGTGGAGCGCGGTGAGTGCCTGCCGGGGACTCTCTGCGTGGCTGATCTCCAGCGGGCCGTCGAATCCGGCGAAGCGGAGCCGCTCGGAGGCGGGCCGGCCTTCGCTGTCGGAGCGGGCGTTGTGGGCGCGCATCCAGCGCACCAGTTCGCGGTTGCCCTCGGCGGCGCCCCAGCCGTGGCTGAACCCGCGCTCCATGGCCTCGTCGAGTGTGCCCGCGCCCGAGGTGACGTAGTCGTCCACGACCTGGCCCCTCAGGCAGTCGCTCTCGATCGCGATGGTCCGGTGGCCCTCCTGCTCGACGAGTTGCCGGAAGAGCTCGTTGCGCACGTCGAGCAGGGTGTCCTCGCCGTGGGTGGGCTCGCCCAGGGCGAGCAGCCGGGGCCGGCCGGGGAGCAGCCCCATGACGGCGGCGGCATCGACGGAACGGGCGATGTCCTTGACGTCGGCAGCCGTGCGGGCAGCCATGTCCGTAGCGGTATCGGTAGCCATGCCTTAAACGCTATCGTTGAACCTTCGGTTGAAACTTTCCCGCGATATCGGCAGGGCGATGGCGCAGAAGCTTAAAAGTGGTGATCGGCTCAGGCCGGTCGATCTGGCGCGCGAGCACGGCCTGTCCACACAGGCCGTCAGAAACTACGAGGAGTCCGGCGTCCTCCCGGCCGCCGAGCGCACACCGCACGGCTACCGCGCCTACACCCCGCTGCACGCGGGCGCCCTGCGCGCGTTCCTCGCCCTGGTCCCCGGCCACGGCCACCGGACGGCCACGTCGATCATGCGGGCGGTGAACCGGAACGCGGTGGACGAGGCGCTGCACCTCATCGACGGGAGTCACGCCGAGCTCCTCGAAGACCGACGGACCCTCCGTGCCGTGGAACGCGCTCTTCAGGATTTGGACGGCGCTGCGGACCCGGGGCCCGTTGCCGCCACCGGGGCCGCCACCGGGGCCGGGTCCGGGCGCGGGAGCACGTTCATCGGTCCGCTGGCAGGGAGGCTCGGGATCCGGCCCGCGACGCTGCGCAAGTGGGAGCGCGCCGGACTGGTGCACCCGGTCCGCGACCCGGGGACCGGCTACCGCGTCTACGACGACGCAGCCGTACGGGACGCCGGCCTGACCCACCAACTCCGGCGGGGCGGCTACCTGCTGGAGCAGATCGCCCCGCTGATCGCCCAGGTGCGTGCGGCAGGCGGGCCGGAGCCGCTGGAGGCCACCCTGCGCGACTGGCACGCCCGGCTGTCGGCCCGAGGGCGCGCGATGCTGTCCGGGTCCGCCGAGCTGGAGTCCTACCTGCGCGAAACGGAGCATCGGTCCGCACCGGACCGATGAGTTTCCCGTAGCCCCGCAGTCAATAGGCAAGCAAGCAAGCGATGGTTCATGAAACAAGGAGTCCCAGGATGCGCACCCTGATCAGTACCGCCTTCGTCTCGCTCGACGGTGTGGTGGAGGCCCCGGGCGGCGAGCCCGGCTACCGGAACTCGGGGTGGACGTTCAAGGACATGGAGTTCGTCCCGGAGGCGTTCGAGATCAAGGGCCGGGAGCAGCAGGAGGCCGCCGCGATGATGATGGGCCGGGTCAGCTACGAGGCGTTCAGCCCGGTGTGGCCGGACATGGCGGACTTCGCCGACTACAAGCGGATGCCGAAGTACGTCGTCTCCACCACCCTCACCGAGGACGACCTGGTCTCCGACTGGGGCGAGACCACGATCCTGCGCTCGCTCGACGACGTAGCCGCGCTGAAGGAGACCGAGGGCGGCCCGGTCATCATCCACGGCAGCGCCACCCTCAACCGGGCCCTCTCGGACGCCGGCCTCATCGACCGCTACCACCTCCTGGTCTTCCCGCTGCTGCTCGGCGCGGGCAAGCGCCTGTTCAGCGACGCGGACAAGGACACCCAGAAGCTGAGGCTCGTCGAGCACCAGGCGTACTCCAACGGCCTGCAGATGAACGTCTTCGACGTCGTCCACTGACGCCCCGCCGCAGTGGACGCCGCATCTGGACTCCGGTCGGTGGACGCGCGCATGCCCTGTGGTGTGATGGCCCCGTGAGCCGCCCCGTGAACCGCGCCGCGAGCAGCGCCGTGGAGGAGACCAACCGCCGTATGCTCCGGGCACGGGACGCGATGGACCGTGCCTATGCGCAGCCACTGGACGTCCCGGCCCTGGCCCGGATCGCGCACGTGTCGCAGGCCCACTTCACCCGTACGTTCCGGGCCACGTTCGGCGAGACACCCCACCGCTATCTGCAACGCCGCCGCGTCGAGCGTGCGATGTTCCTGCTGCGGGAGACCGACCGCAGCGTGACGGACATCAGCTACGAGGTCGGCTTCGGCAGCCCGGGGACGTTCAGCCGTACGTTCCACGACATCGTCGGCCGCTCGCCCAGGACGTACCGCAAGGAATCGACGGCCACGGGCGTCCCGACGTGCTTCACCATGGCCTGGATGCGCCCGAGCAGCTGAGCAGTTTTGGATAAGTTCTTTCCGATCCCGACCCGTAGCGTGATGCACATGTTCAACGCCATCACGCAATCACAGATCTACGTCCTCGACCAGGACGAGGCCCTCGACTTCTACGTCGGCAAGCTCGGCCTGGAGGTCAGCGCCGATGTCCAGCTGGGCTTCATGCGCTGGCTGACCGTCAGCGTCCCCGGACACCCCGAACGCCAGATCCTGCTGGAGAAGCCCGGTGCCCCGGCCATGTCCGAGGAAACGGCGCAGCAGGTACGCGAGTTGGTGACAAAGGGCGCGATGGGCGGCTGGCTCATCTTCACCACTGACGACTGCCGCAAGACGTACGAGACGCTGCTGGCCCAGGGCGTCGAGTTCACCGAGGAGCCCACGGACCGCCCGTACGGAACCGACTGCGGCCTGCGCGACCCCTTCGGCAACCGCATCCGCTTCACCCAGCCGAAGGACTGAGCGCCTGCCGCAGCAGGACCACGACAGGGGCCCGGCACCGCGAACCACACGCGGTGCCGGGCCGCTGCGTGGTCGCGGGTGAACACACGGCTTCATCCATGGTTGGCCAGGAACACAGCCCCCGTGATCAGGAGGATTCCGCAGCCGAAGACCGCACCGATCCCAGGGTTCCGTCGCTGCACGGCAGTCCGGCCGAGCATCCCCAGAACCGGAATCCAACCGGCCGCATAAACGGCCCAGGCGATCCTCGGCATCACCGGACTGGAATCCACCTTGAACAGCACCCACGCCACAAACACAAAGAGAGCCGGTGCAGCCCACAGGTTGCGCTCGATCGTTTCCTGACGCTCCGACAATGGAATCCCCCTGGTCCAACGGCCAAGCCAAGCAAGCGAACAGATGGACCGTCAGCAAATGTCTCGACGGACCCAAGTCCCATCCTCGCGGCCTTGATCGCGGATATCCATACTTGTTCTTGACTGCCTCATTGGACTTGTCAGCGCGGCAGCACCACCCACGACTTGGTGCCTCGCTGCGGCGGTTCCGCCTCACAGGCGCCCCATTCCCCACCCCAGTCGTCGACCACGGCCGCCAGCAGCCACAACGCCTGTCGCCTCCGCGCCTCGCAGAGCGTCGCCAGGTCGCGATCGCCGTGGTGCGGATGCTGGTCCCAGACGAGAAGACGGACCGCGTCGCCCCGGTGCCGCAGGGAGACATAGAGCTCCCACCCCGGGCTCATCCTGGCGGTGACCGCGACGAGTTCGGCGACGGCATGCGTGGCGGGCCAGACGTACGGGGCGAGCCCGTTGGCCTCCAACGCGGCGGCGACGGCGGTACGCCCGACGAACGCACTGCGCACGTCCCCGGGAAGCGTGAAACTGAGAGCGAGCCCACGACCGGGCCCGCCCGGCCGAGCGGCGGACCGCAGGGCCGGCCGCGGAGTGCGACGCGAATACGGGGCCGGCGTGCGTGCCTCGGCAACGGCCGGGCAGAGTGCGGAAAATGGAGATGAGTGCATGACTGATTCCCCTGGTGCGGGTGCGGAGTTGGCGGCGTCTCTCTTTCGCGTGGGCGCGCACGGGTGGCTCACGTTGTTGTGTTGTGGACGAGCAGTGGCCTGTCTCCCCGACGCGGGACCGCCCCTCCCAGGGCAGGAGGTTGCGGGCAGGACCGCGTGATGCACTTCCGGCTCGTCGTCGCTGTGTGAGCGGTGCGTGACCTAACGTAGCGCAGCAATGGCACGCGTGCCGTCGAGTTGGAGGCAATTGCCTCCAACGTGTTGGACTGGGCACCCTCTGCGGCGGCAGACTGTCCCCACAGTCCGTGGAAGAGAGGGCCTATGCCAAGCAGTTCCACTCCGACAGAGCGCCAGAAGCGGCTCGGTGCCGAGCTGCGCAAGATGCGCGTCGCAGCCGAGGCAACCACCTCGTACGCGGCCGGACTACTGGGCATCGACCGGACGAAGATCTCGAACATGGAGGGCGGCGTCCGCCCGATTACGCCCGCCCGTGTGCGGACCTTGGCCTGCAACTACGCCTGTGCCGAAGCTCTCTACGTAGACACACTCGCCAAGATGGCCGAGCAGCCCGAACTTGGGTGGTGGGAGCAGTACAGGGGCACGCTCCCGTCCGGCCTCCTGGACATCGCCGAACTGGAATGGCACGCAACGCGTATCCGCACTGCGCAGACCGTCCACCTTCCTGGCCTGCTCCACACCGACGGGTACGCCCGCGCGGTGTTCGGCGCCGTTCTGCCCGAACTGACCCGGCTGGAGATCGAACTGCGGGTCGCACACCGCATGGAACGGCAACAGGTACTCGACCGCGAAGTCCCCATCACCTATGTGGGTTACGTACATGAGGCCGCCCTGCGCATGCAGTTCGGAGGCCGGGACGTCACGCGCGAGCAGTTGTTGCACCTGTGCGAGATGTCAGAGCGGGAACACATCGATGTGCGGGTGATCCCGGTGGACCGGGGTGCGTTCCCCGGAGCGGGACACGCACTTCTCTATGCCCACGGTGTCGTGCCCCAACTCGACACCGTGCAGCTCGACTCAGCTCACGGTCCCGATTTCATGCACGCGGATGCGCAGCTGACCAAGTACCGCGCACATCTGGACTGGATGGAGGACGCCTCGCTGCCTTCCGGCGACTCCCGGGACTTCATCCGCGCCATCTCCCGTCAACTCTAAGGACGTTCAGCATGCCCGAGATCGACTGGGAAGAGCCGTACTGCGGTGAGGGGAACAACTGCTTCAGGCTCGGCACAGACAGGGAAGGCAATGGATTCATCGCCGTTCGCGGCGAGGAGGATCGTTACCTCGTCGACAGCCGTGAAGCGCTCCAGCAACTGATCCGCGACATCAAGGCCGGCAAGGCCGACCACCTGCTGTAGCCGCACAACGAAGGGGCCCGGCACCGCGATGCGCTCGCGGTGCCGGGCCCCTGCTGTGGCACGAAACCTCAGGAAGACGTCCCGCGCGGGAAGGAGACCTCCACGCGCCGGTTCTTCTTGCGGCCTTCTTCCGAACTGTTGTCGGCGATCGGGTACTGCTCGCCGTAGCCACGGATCTCGAAGGTGACGGTCGCTCCGAGATCCTTCACCAGCACCGCCTGCACGGCGTTGGCACGCTGCTTGGACAGCACGTCGCCATGCTCCGACGAACCGAGGTTGTCGGTGAAACCGAAGACGCGCACCTTGGTGGCGTTCTGCTTCTTGATCTCGGCGGCGATGGCAGCGATACGGGAGTTGGCCGCGGAGCTCAGCTTGGCACTGTCCTTGCCGAAGAGGACCTCGGCCTGGAGCGCGAACTTGATGCTCGCGTTGGTGTCCTCGCGTCGCTCCTCACCACCCTCGTCCTCGATCACCTGGACGATGTCGAGGACCTTGGCGGGGGCGAGCGTGCCGCCCTCGGGCATCTTCAGGTCGGGGTCCTTGGGGTCCAGCGTGACCGGCGGAACCGATGTCGCCTCGGTGCCCGGGGGCACGCTCGGGCCATCGTCCGCGGACGCCGGGGCCGCCCCGAACAGCGTGGTGCTCACGACGACCACGGCGGCCGCGACGGTGAGTCCGGCAGCGCCCATGGGCCTCAGTCGGGTTCGGGTCTGAGTCATGTCGGCCGTCACCCTGAGATCTTCAAGGAGGTCGTCGCGAACGTCGGCAGGGTGAAGTCGACCTCCGTCGTCGTGCTCGGAGGTGCCGGGAACTGCATGAAGATCGGGGTCGACTCCCCCGGCGACACCGGAAGGATGTTGGTGGTGCAGAGGCAACGGCTCTCCGTGTCCCGGAGAACGTAGTAGCGCTTCTTTCCTACCTTGTCCACCAGGGTCGCACCGGCCACGGAGTTCGGGTTCTTCGTAGCAACCCCAGTCTCCTGGCCGGCCCATGAACCAGAGTTCTGCGCCCGGTCGCTCACGTTCTTGATCTCGCCCTGAACCGTGACGAAGCCTCCCGAGTCACGCTTCACCTGATTGATCACGAGGGTGAGTCCACTTCCCCTGATCTCGGCGAGTTTCACATTCGGGTCCACGTTGTCCCCGGCAGCGGTGTCCTCCTTCTTCGCCGCCTTGTCCCCGTCCGAGGGCTTGGACGGCTCTGAGGACGGTGACGAACCGGCATCGTTCGTCTGCTCGCCCCCGCCGTCAGTGCCGCAACCCGTGACGGCCAGAGCCAGGGCGGCTGCCAAGGAGACCGCAGCCACTGCCCTTCGGGACTTGGTGGAGCACCGAATGCTCATGGATTCTGATTCCTTTACTCGTCGTTCGCCGTCAGTTGTCGACCAGGTGCACGTCGTAGAGAGTCTTGCTCACCTTGGACCAGGGCGGTGGACTGGCGGGCTCGATTTCGAGCACCTCGCCGCCTCTGCAGGTGAAGAAGTACATGTCCTGGACGCCATCGTCGTTGAAGTCCACGGACTCCCAGTTGGGGCAGCGAAACTCGATGACAGCGGTGGCCTCGGCCTCGCCGACCACGTCCTCCGTGTCGCGAACGACCGGAGAGTCCACCGAGTCGTGCCCCTTGACCTCAACCCTGATCCGGTCCCGTTGACCACCGGGCATCGGATAGCAGCCCGTGGCGGTTGCCCGATTCGCCGAGGCAAGCCCATAAGCCGCAGGGCAGCCGAGAACCGGGTGGGCATTCAGGAAAGCGTCCAGCATTTTCCCGGGCAGCGAGGCGTAGAACGGCGCCCCGAACTGCTCACGAGTCTGCTGGGCGGCAGCCAGGGCCGCGGCATCCGCGGCCCCCTGGGCTCCATTGCGCAAGGCCGAGGCCTTGCCGACGGCAAAGAATGCGAACGCGAGGAAGAGCAGGCCCGCCACCATCGCTACATAGATGGGGAAGGCCTGCCCTGCATCGGTACGAGTGCGACGTCGCATTACTTGGTCGCGATGGTGCCCACCAAGCCCTTGATCTTCTCGCTGATCGCGGAGCCGATGCCGGTCGCCACGATCGCGCCGATGATCGCCACGACCACCAGGATGATGCCCAGGTACTCGAACGCCGTCTGGCCGCGGTCCTTGGCCTCGTAGCGCTTCTGGATCGCGCTGACGGTCGTGTTGGCCCAGCCCTGGACGCGGACGGCGGTCTTCAGGGTGATGTCCGACATGGGGTTCCCCTCCGGGTTCGGCCGACCGGTAACCGGCCGACTCGCACGTTTCGTTGGTGTCGCCCGCAGTACCGGCTTCCTCCTGGCCGGTACCGCTGGCGACATGAGAAACATACGGCGGCGGGACCTGCCGCCCGGAGGGCCCCAGGGCCCATTCCCGGGCCCAAACCGTGAGTTGGGCCTGTGGCTCCGGTGCGCTCGGGGCCCCACGCCCCGCACGCATCCGCCTCGGCCCGCTCTTCCGTTCAGCCATGGTGTCCACCGACCCCGCGCACCCCTGGTCCGGCTGTGTGCGCCGTGCCGAGCCAGCGTGCGATGGCCTCGCTGCGGCTGGCGCTGTGCAGCTTGGTGAAGATGCGGTTGATGTGGTTCTTGACCGTCTTCTCGCTGATGAAGCAGGTGGCGGCGATCTGCTGATTGCTCATGCCGGAAGCGATCAGCTCCATGACCTCCACCTCCCGTGAACTCAGCCCGTACTGCTGCCTGTTGAGCGCCGTGCGTGGTTCCCCGTCCTTGGAAGACTGTGCCATAACTGGTTGCAGATGCGAAAGACCCTGCGGTGTCCGGACCGGTCGCGCCGCAGGTGGAGACAGTTCGGGCTTGGGCGTATGTGCAGGCGCACCGTGTTGCTGAACGGAACTCGGTGCGTGGCCGTCGTAGCCGGGCCCCTGGTACGGAACGCCCGTGGTCAGGGCCGCCCCGAGCCCTTCCGGCAGCGGTCGTCCCTGCGGGCCCGGACCCTGGCGCATGTGAGCGAGGAGTGCGTTCGCCGCAGTGGCCGTGAAGTGGGCGCGACCGTGCTTCGTGTCGCGTACGGCCTGCACCAGCTGGTCGGCCGTGAATTCGCCATGGACCAGATAGCCGCTCGCGCCCAGCCGCAGCGCCTCGTGGACGATCTCGTTCTCGCGGCTGTAGGTCAGCATCATCACGGGTGCGATCTGTACCAGGTGCGGCAGCGCGGAGATGCCGTCGACACCGGGCATCCGGACATCGAGCAGGACCACGTCCGGACGGTGGTGGACAGCCATGTCGTAGGCCTGGCGTCCATCCGCTGCCTCCGCGACGACTTCGATGTCGTCGCGGCCGGAGAGCAGGACGCCGAGGCCGGCCCGGACCACGGGGTTGTCGTCGGCGACGACGACCCTCAGAGCGTCGGGAGCGGCCATGGGCACCGCCGCGGGAAAGGGGGACATGGGCTCGGATGCCGCGGGCTGCTGGGAGACGGGGAATGCGTTGGAGCTGGGCTCCGAGTTGAGCGGGGTGACGTGCGAGGACGTGTGCTGGGACGCGTGCTGTGCGGCCCAGTTCTGGCCCGACGCACGGGAGACGTCGTCCGGCATCTGCGACCTCCTCTCAAGGGTCTATGGGGGGTGAGGGTGGAAACGGAGCGGTTCAGTCGGGCTGATCGGTGCCGGGAGCGGCCAGCAGTGCTGCGATCGGAAGCTCCAGACGGACCTCGGTGCCCTTGGCCGCCTGCCCCTTTCCGATACGGATGCGGGCGCCGATGGATGCGGCGCGCTCGACCATGCCCACCAGGCCGAAGTGGCCGGCGTGGCGGAGGTCGTCCAGAGTGATTCCGGTGGGCAGGCCTCGTCCGTCGTCGTACACGCTGACGCGCAGGACATCGCCCTTCACACCTGCGAGTACGACGAGGTAGGTGGGTTGTGCGTGGCGGTGCGCGTTCTCCATCGCCTCGGAGGCGATGGTGAGCAGCTGACGCCCGACAACCTGGGGGACATGCGGTATCGGTGCGTCGTCGAGAAGCCGGAAGGTGGCGGTGAGTCCGTGCCGCCGGGTGAAGTCATCAGCTCGGGCGCGGAGTTCGCGTACGACATCCACGCCTCCGTCCAGTCCGGACTCGCGGCGCAGGTCGGAGAGGAGCTCGCGGGACTCGGCGGCGGCCCGGCGGGCGGCACGGGCGACCAGTTCGGCCTGGTGCCTGACGGCGAGCGGGTCCATGCGGTCGGAGGAGCAGGCCAGGCCGTCGGCGGCGAGGGCCAGGCCGTGCAGGGTCTTGGCGACCGAGTCGTGCATCTCTCGGGCGAGGCGGGTGCGCTCGCCCTCGACGGCCTCGTTGACGGCGAGGCGGGCTTTGGTCTCGGTGAGGGCCTGACTGGCCGTCCCGAAGCGGAGGAGGAGATTGCGCAGGGTGACGCCGACGGCACCCGCGATCACGCAGAATCCGGGCAGCAGGAGCGCCGTGGCATCGGCGGGCTGCAGCTTCGGATTGGTTCCGTACACCCCGAGGACGATGACGATCTGGAGTGCGGCGAAGACCGCCGCACCGCGCCAGCCGGAGACGAGTCCGGCCAGCAGGGGGGTGCAGACACTGACGTAGGCAAGGGTGGACTCGGGGCTCGCGGTGATCAGCAGCAGGGCGCCGAAGAAGGCGTCTATGCCCAGCAGCCAGGGGTGGCGCAGGAGTACGGGGCCGAAGCGTTCCCAGTCGCGGAACAGGACGTACGAGCCCATGAACGTGACGAGGATGGCCGAACCGATCAGCCAGGTGGCCAGCCCCGAGGCCGTGTGGTCGATGGCGAAGGGCGTGGCCATGGCGATCATCGCGAGCCGGAAGCCGAAGACCTGCCGGCACATCGCCTGGAGGGCGTTGAGCTGGATGGCGAACGCCGGGCGCGATCCGGGATCGGCGATGGCCCGGCGCACCTCCGCGTTCACTCCGGTCTGAATGCCACCGAGTTGGAATGCCATGGGCCTGTCACCTCCTTCTTCCCGTCCTGCCCGCCGTCCGCGTCGTTCACGTCATCGGTCCTAGAGGAAGCTGAGGTCGACGTTGGCTCCGTAGACGAAGCCGACGGTCAGCAGCACCAGGGTTCCGGGGAGAAGGAAGGTGGTGACGGCAAAGGTCGCCTTGGGGACTGCCCTGGCCGCCTTCCTACGAGCGTTCTGAGCATCCGTGCGCCGCATGTCGTTGGCGATCTGGATCAGCGTCTCGACGATCGGTGCGCCGAGCTCCTCACCCTGTTGCAGCGTGGTCACGAACATCGCCACCTGCTCCGAGTCATTGCGCTTGCGCAGCTGCTCGAATGCCTCGCGGCGGCTGACGCCCATGTCCATCTGGCGCAGTGTGATGCGGAGTTCGTCGGCCCAGGGGCCCTCGTACTTCTCGGCGACGCGCCCCAGAGCCTGGCGGAAGCCGAGGCCCGCCGACACGACGACGGCGAGCACGTCGAGGAAGTCCGGGAGCGTCCGGTCGATGTGGTCACGGCGGACGCGGACAGCCGACCAGAGGCCGACCTCCACCCAGAAGATGCCGAAGGCGATCAGCACCAGGGAGAGAAAGAGCTGCCCACGTATGATCATCGTGAACGCACCGAGCCCGCCGAGGGCGCCGTAGACGGCGCGGCGGGCAGCGTAGCGGTCGAGGGTCAGACCGCCCGGGTTACCAGCCATGTCGATCTGGCGGCGCTTCTTGTTGACGGCCTTCGGACCCATCATCCGCAGGACCGCGGGCGCCCAGCGCATGCCCAGCCGGTCGATGCCGGAGCCGACCGCGCTGGTACGGGTCGAGCCGACCTCCAGTGCGATGGCCAGGTCACTGGGGAGCTTCGCGTCGGCCCGGTACATGCGGATGCCGGCGATGATGCCGTACACGGCCAGAGCCATGCCGCCCGCGAGCAACAGGTCCATGTGCGCCCCGCCCATCAGACGTCGATCCGGGACAGACGGCGGATCACGATGAATCCGATCGCGTAGAGGGTGATGGCGATGACCACCGCGACCTGGCCGATGAAGGCACCGGTCATGCGGTCGAGGGCGCCTGGCATGACGGCGTTCATCAGGAGCATGGCGCCCAGGCCGAAGATGGGAACGGCGTAGGCGGTGACGGTGACCTGTGAGAGCTGGGTCTTGACCTCGCGTCGGGTCTCCTTGCGCTCCTCCAGCGTCTCGGTGAGGTTGCGCAGGGAGCTGACGACCGTACCGCCGGCCCGGTTGGACAGGACGAGGGTGGTGACGAGGACGACGAGTTCGCGGGAGGGAAGCCGGTCGGTCAGCTCGCTCAGCGCGTCGTCGAGCGGTTCACCGACAGCGAGGCGTCGGGAGACCCTGGACAGTTCCTCGCCCGCCGGGTCCTCCATCTCGTCCGCCGCCATGCTGATGGAGGTACGCAGCGCGAGGCCGGCCTGGGTGGCGTTGGCGAGGATGCGGGCGAGCTCGGGAAGCTGGTTGATGAAGCGTTCGGTGCGCTTGGTCCGCTCCCAGTTCAGGAAGGCGTTGGTGCCCCAGAGACCGATCAGGGCGGCGACCGGGCCGAAGAAGCTCGCGAGCATCGAGGAGGCGATCATCCAGAGCCCGGCCATCGCGACGAGGGCGCTGATGAAGAACTCACCCGGGGTGATGTCGAGGCCGGTGGCGGCCAGCTTGAGTTCGAGCTTCCGGCCGAGGCCGGTCTTGCGCAACCTGGCGTCGAGGCCGCGGAACCGTCGGTGCCGCCCGGTCTCAGGAATCTGACCGGTGTACGACAGACGGTCCACCATGGCGTCCCGGTCGGCCTTGCCGCCGGAGTAGGCGTGCAGGCCCATGACGCCCGTGACGCCGGCGAGCAGCGTCACGCCAATGGTGAGAAGGGGAAGATTCGTCATGACACGTACCTAGTTGGCCTCTCGGGTGGCGAGCTGTTCGGCGGATTCGGCGACCCCGAAGGCCTGCGGGATGGGCTGGCTGGCCATGAAGAGGCGATCGGCGATCTTGCGTGGGATCGGGAGGTAGTTGAACTCGCCGTTGATCCGCCCCTCGGCGTCCATCGGCTGGGCGTCGAACTTGGCGACGGTCACGATGCGGTAGGGATCGCGCCCGTGCGAGTCGAGGACGGCGATCTCGGTGATCTTTCGGGAACCGTCGGCGTGCCGGGTGAGCTGGACGATGACATCGACGGCGCTGTTGATCTGGTCGTGCAGCGCCTCGAACGGGATCTTGATCTCGGACATCGAGGCCAGGGTCTGCAGACGCATGAGAGCGTCCTCGGCGTTGTTGGCGTGAACGGTGGCGAGCGAGCCGTCGTGACCGGTCGACATCGCCTGGAGCATGTCGAGCGATTCGCCGCCACGGACCTCACCGACGACGATGCGGTCGGGACGCATACGCAGGGAGTTGCGGACCAGGTCACGGATGGTGATCTGGCCCTTCCCCTCGACGTTCGCCGGCCGGGACTCCAGCCGGATGACGTGGCTCTGCTGGAGCTGGAGCTCGGCCGAGTCCTCGATGGTGACGATGCGCTCCCTGTCGGGGATCAGACCGGAGAGCGCGTTGAGAAGCGTCGTCTTCCCGGTGCCGGTGGCGCCGGAGACGATCACGTTGAGCTTGGCCTGGACAAGACCGGACAGCAGAATCAGCATCTGGTCGTCGAGCGAGCCGACGTTGATCATTTCCTGGAGCGTGAAGGCCCTCGGGAACCGTCGGATGGTGAGCGTGGCACCGGTCAGCGACAGCGGCGGGATGATCACGTTGACACGCTCACCGCTTGGTAGACGCGCGTCGACCATGGGGTTCTGCTCGTCCACACGACGGTTGACCGTCGACACGATGCGCTCGATGGTCTGCATCAGCTGTTCGTGCGAGCTGAAGCGCATCGGCAGCTTCTCGACCTTGCCGCTGCGCTCGACGAAGATCTGGTCCGGTCCGTTCACCATGATTTCGGTGATCGACGCGTCTTCGAGGAGCGGTTCGAGGATGCCGAGCCCGAGGGCCTCGTCGACGACCCGGCGGATCAGCTGGGTGCGCTCGACCGTGGAGAGCACTGGGCCCTCACGGCTGATGATGTGGCTGAGTACGCGCTCCAGCCTCGCTCGCCGGTCTGCGGCGGCGAGCGAGGACATTTCCGCCAGGTCGATCTCTTCGAGCAGCTTGGCGCGGTAGGTGGCCACCATGTGGCTGTCCTCCCGCGCCCCGCCGTTCTTCTCGGGGGCAGTCATGCGTGCCCGCAGACTCATTGCGTAACTCCTCGCTCAGACTTGCTTGTGGTGCTCCGGTTGTGCGATGCGGCCCCGATCACCCGCGAGGCATGGTGGAACTGCGCTCGGCCCAACCCCAGTCGTCGATACCCGGAACGACGGAGGGGATCCTCACGCGGGTGGTGTACGTCACGTTGCCGGACCCGCCGCCGTGGCGCCTGAACTTCGAGTTCTTGTGGCTGCCGAGCCAGTCGCTCATCGCCTCGCGGCCCGCCCGCTCGGAATCCCCGCGCGGCACGTCCTGAGAGGCGGCGCGCGCCGCCGTACGGGCTCCGGTGCCCGCCTGGTTGGCGGCATACGCGGCGACCCCCAGCTGGATCGCGAAGAGACCCACCAGCAGCATCAGCGGGATGAAGCCCATGTACTCGAAGGCGACCTGCCCGCGGTCACGGCGGGACGCAGAGGCCCGACGGCCCGGTGTGTGCATGCGCATGCTCATCGCTCGGCCTCCAACGGCGACGCGGCGTTGCCCTCGATGGTCATCGGCAGATTGAAGACCCCGGGCACCAGGACGGGCACCCGCAGCTTCACCGTGGCCTTGTACAGCCCGGACGAGTCGTCGCAGTTCGTCCGCTTCATCCCCTCCCGCCACACCTTCGGCAGGTTCTTCTCGGACGCGTCCCGGCAGGCATGACCCCGCGAGCCTTCCGAGATCGCCCCCGCGTGCGCGGCCTCGTCCGCCGCGTTCGCCGCCAAGGAGAACGTGTAGCCGATCAGCGCGCACTGCCAGAGCGCGACGCACAACAGGATGATCAGCGGCGTGACGCCCAGGAACTCGATCGCGGTCTGGCCCCGGTCACGCCCCCGGCCGACGAGGCGGACGCGCATCCCACCCCGCGCCGGGGCGGCATCACCGCAACGCCTTCCCCGTATCTCCGTGTCTTTCGTCTCGGTTGCTGTCATTGGTCAACTTGCCCCCTAGATCGTCTGCCGGTTCCGGGAGTCGCCGCCTCGGTCGCGTCGGCGGCCGATCGAGCCTCGGTCGTTCTTGAACTTCGCGATGCTCTTCGCAGCGTTCTTTTCCGCCTTCTCAGGAACCTTGACGATGCCGAGCTCGCCCGCAAGGGCCCAGAGGGCCTGTTTGACCGTGCTCTTGGAGTCGAGTTCATGCAGCCGGCCGGCGTCGACGACGGCCTGGAGTTCCTTGAAGTTCGCGGGAATGGCGGTGTTGGCCGTCGTGGTCCCGGTGATCTTCTCGATCAGCTGCGGCTGGATCTCGGTGCTGCGGATGAAGCGGTTGACCAGGGTGACCGTGTCCTCGGCCTTGCGGATCTGGAGCCGTTCCCACATCCGTACGACCCGCTTCGCACCGCGCACCGCGATCACATCGGGCGTGGTGACCAGCAGTGCCGTGTCGGCCATCTCGATGGCCGCCGCGCTGGCGCCCTGGAGCTGGCTGCCGCAGTCGATCACCACGACCTCGTAGCGCGAGCGCAGGGCGCTGACGATCTGGCGGGCCGAGCGGTCGCTGACCTCCTCGGCGCTCTCGCCCTCGTTGGGGGCCAGCAGCAGCGCCAGGCCGGTGCTGTGACTGAACACGGCATCGGACAGGACGCGTGGTGATATGTCGGTGATCGCCGAAAGGTCGACGATCGAGCGCCGGAACTGCACATCGAGGTACGAGCCGATGTCGCCGGTCTGGAGGTCCAGGTCCACCAGGGCCACGGTGCGCCCGGATGTCTGCGCCGCCAGGGCGATCTGCACGGCGGCGACGGTCGCGCCCACACCGCCCTTGGCGCCGCTGACGGTGACGACCGTACCGCCGGGACCGGTGAAGACATCGTTCCCGGTGGTCAGGTGGCGGCGGACTCCGACGGCCCATTGGGCCGCGGATTGAACCCTGCTGGCCAGTTCTTCGTAGCTCAGGGGGAGGGTGATGACACCACGCGCACCCGACTCCATCGCGGACGAGAACAGACCGGGGGTGACATCGGCGGTGATCAGCACGACCCCGATGGCGGGGAAGCGCAGGGAGACCTCCCGGATCAGTTCCAGCGCCGGCACCGGTCCGATCCGCTCGTGGACCAGCACGACCTCGGGCAGATCGTCGAGCGCTTCGCCCGCGAGGCGGGCGAGGGTGTCGATGAGCTGCGTCGAGTCGGTGACCGGAGCGGCCGGCTCTGCGTCGGGGAGCTGGCTGAGCAGGGTGGTGACGGATCTGGCCGCGTCGATGTCACCGACGGCCGGGAGGATCCTCGTGGTCATTCGATCCTCACTTGTCCTTGTCGAGCGTGTAGGTGCGGTCGCCCGGACGGATGGTGCTGTCGCTGCCCGAGGCGATGAGCGCGAGGCGTACGTGCTCCGCGAAGGACTCGGCGTAGGCGATGCGCTGGGTGTCGAGCGTGTTGAGCGCGAAGGTGATCGGAACGGCCTCGGTGCCCATGTTGGACTTGCCGTCGCTGCTGGGCTCCAGGGCGGTCAGCTTGCCGACGTCCAGCACCTTGGCGTTGGAGACGATGACCTTCGACTGGGACGCCTGGCCGTCGTTCTCACCGGCGAAGGTGGCATAGATGTTGACCGTGGCACCGGGGGTGATCTTGCCCGCGACACCGGTCGCCGCGTCGATCATGATGGCGATCTCCTGCTCTCCGGGCTGGAGTTCGGGACGCCGCTGCATCATGTCGGACTGGAGGAGCGAGCCCTTGCGCAGCTGGGTGACGGCGATCTTGCCGTTGACCTCGGAGAGGTCCGTCACGGCGTTGCCGGACAGCCAGCGCTTGGGCATCGAGATCTTTTCGAACTGCCCCGAGGACAGGGCGGTATAGGGGGCTACATCGGACTTCAGCTGGTAGGCCGAGACCTCCGGCCCGACCTTGGAGTTGACGTCGCTGATCACCGAGAGCACGCCGGCGAAGGCGCCGAAGGCGCACAGAACCGACAAAAGCAGGAGTATCACGCCGCGGCGCTGACGGGAGTTCATGGGCCGGACAACCTCGTTCAATTCGGATGCGTGGGGCAGCGGACGGAAGGGCGTCTACGGAGGAAAAGCGGAAGCGCGGGGACTGCGGTGGTGCTAGGACTGCGGTGGTGCGAGCGCTCCATGGCTGAGGACACCGGCTGGGTGCTTTCGGTTCTCCGCCGCGGGCAGCGGGGAGGAGCAGAACCCGCAGCGGTCACCGATGAGTTCCATTCCGCACCAGTGGCAGTTCTCCCGGCGGACCGAGGACACCAACTGGTACAGGACGGAGATGTCTGGCAGATAGGCGGCGAATTCCACCAGTTTCCCGGTTCCCCACCATGCGGAGGAATCGGACGGGAGTGCGGACTCGTGAATGGACTGGACCTTCCACGCGGGCGCGAGGGTCTCCTTCACCCACTCGGACTGGGACTGCCCCTTGGCGGTCATCAGGTGAGTGGCGAATTCGGGGCCGGTCGGGAGTTCCGCCTTCGGACCGACCTTGACGAGCTGCGGTTCGGGCCCGGCGACCACGGCGAACTGGGAGCCGGGCACCCAGGACTTGGCATGGGTCCTGAGGTCGACCGGGATCCGGTCGAACTTGGTGACCGAGTGGAGCAGGGCGCCCGCGTGGATGTAGTGCGCCAGCAGCCGGGCGGCGGAGGCTACCACTCCGGGGCTGAAGTCACAGATGGACAACTGACGCAACTGCCGCACGAGTACGGCCACACCGAGCGGCGGCAGGTCGGTCTTCACCAGGGCGATGCGGTCGCTCTCCAGGACCGAGCGCACGGAGTAGAGCCGGCGCTCGTGGGCGGGCGAGATGGCGCTCGGATAGACGGCGACGACATAGCCGTGCTGTTCCAGCAGCACGTGCATGTCACCGATGGCCATGTCCAGCGCCTGGGCATCCGGAGCCTGCAACAGGGCGGCTGTCGGTGTCTGCTGATCGGTCGGAGGTAGTACCAAGTCAGCACTTGTCACTGCTATTGCGGTCGGCACGCTGTTCCCCGTTTCGGCTTCCGGCCGGACGCCGGTCATGACGTCGGCCGCAATCGCTCCTGCTCCGCGGTTCTGCCTCAGCACTTTATCCACGTCTTACCTGGCAGAGAACACTTTTCGGAGGCCAGTCCGACAACGTGTGCGAGGCGCCCGCGTAACGCCCCGGTGCTAAATCGGATCAAATCGAAAATCGTCAACTTCTGTACAACTGCGGAGGGTTACCGATACACCTTCCGGTCACCCGGCCCCGAATTCATCGCCGCACGTCAGCACGGATGCGGAACCTGCCGCACCGAACCCCGCGGGGGCCGGGCGGTCACTGTCCGAGCACTCCGGACACTTCACCCGCACGGGGTCCGACCCGGCCGCACGAGGTCAACAAAACGTCAATTCACAGGAAGCGGAGGCCGGTCCGAGGCCGATCCGGAGCCCAGACGGAGGCGCCCGGAGGCCGCCGGCGGACCCGCCTCGGAGCCCTCGGGCCGGTGCGGTCGTCGCAGGTCCCGTTGCCAGAGGTCTTGACAACTCGATTGGTCTGGACCAGTTTTGTCGGCCAGCGGTGGCCACCGTTCCTCAACTCCACATCCCCTTCTTCTGCCCGTCACCTTCCGGACGGCCCGAGTACCGCCGGTCCACCCCGCCGGCTGTCGCACGGGTACCCCGGCAGGCATCCCCGACTCCCCACGGAGGCAGCAAGTGGAACCTTCCCCCGCCAACGGCCACAGAATCCGCAGGCGCTACAACCGTCCCCTCGTCGGCGCCGTCGCGGCGGTTCTCGCGGCCGGCGCGCTGACCGCCACGGGTCTCGCCGGAAATGCCCAGGCGGCCGACATCAATGTCGCCAAGAACGCGGGCTTCGAGTCCGGGCTCGCCAACTGGACCTGTTCCGGCGGCAGCGGCGCCACCGTCTCCTCCCCCGTGCACGGTGGCACCGCCGCACTCAAGGCCACCCCGTCCGGCCAGGACACCGCGCGGTGCACCCAGACCGTCGCCGTGAAGCCCGACTCGACGTACACGCTCAGCTCCTGGGTGCAGGGCGGGTACGCGTACCTCGGCGCGAGCGGCACCGGGACCACCGACGTGTCGACCTGGTCCCCGGGCTCCTCCGGCTGGACGCAGCTCACCACCAGCTTCAAGACCGGGCCCGGCACCACCTCGGTCCAGGTCTACACGCACGGCTGGTACGGGCAGGCCGCCTATCTGGTGGACGACGTCTCGGTCAACGGCCCCGACGGCGGGGGCGGCACCGACCCGGAGCCGACGATCCCGTCCGCCCCGGCCGGTCTCGCGGTCGGCACGACCACCACCAGCTCCGTGGCCCTGTCCTGGAACGCGGTCTCCGGCGCGACCGGCTACACCGTCTACCGGGACGGCGCGAAGGCGACCACCACCACCGGGAACTCGGCGACGGTCACGGGGCTGGCCGCCGACACGGCGTACCAGTTCTCGGTGACCGCCACCAACGCGGCCGGCGAGTCCGTCAAGTCCGCGACGGTCAACGGCCGTACGGCCAAGGACGGCGGCGGCAACCCCAACCCGGGCACGTCCGTCCCCAAGCACGCGGTGACCGGTTACTGGCAGAACTTCAACAACGGCGCGACCGTGCAGAAGCTCAGCGACGTGCCCGCGAACTACGACATCATCGCGGTCTCCTTCGCCGACGCCACCGGCACGCCGGGCGCCGTCACCTTCAACCTGGACACGGCCGGCCTGAACGGCTACACCGTCGACCAGTTCAAGGCCGACATCAAGGCGAAGCAGGCGGCCGGGAAGAACGTCATCATCTCGGTCGGCGGCGAGAAGGGCTCCGTCTCGGTCAACAGCGACGCCTCCGCGACCAACTTCGCGAACTCGGTCTACTCGCTGATCCAGGAGTACGGCTTCAACGGTGTCGACATCGACCTGGAGAACGGCCTCAACTCCACGTACATGACGAAGGCGCTGCGCTCGCTGTCGCAGAAGGCGGGCTCCGGCCTCGTCATCACGATGGCCCCGCAGACCATCGACATGCAGTCCACCGCCGGTGAGTACTTCAAGACGGCGCTCGGCATCAAGGACATCCTGACCGTCGTCAACATGCAGTACTACAACAGCGGTTCGATGCTGGGCTGCGACGGCAAGGTCTACTCGCAGGGCTCGGTGGACTTCCTCACCGCGCTCGCCTGCATCCAGCTGGAGGGCGGCCTCGACCCGTCCCAGGTCGGCCTCGGTGTGCCGGCCTCCCCGAGCGGCGCGGGCGGCGGCTACGTGGCGCCGTCGGTCGTGAACGCGGCGCTGGACTGCCTGGCCAAGGGCACCAACTGCGGTTCGTTCAAGCCGTCGAAGACCTACCCGGGTCTGCGCGGGGCCATGACCTGGTCGACCAACTGGGACGCCAAGTCGGGCAACGCCTGGTCGAACGCGGTGGGCCCGCACGTGCACGGCCTGCCGTAGCCGGTACGCGGCGGCGTAGCCGGCACCCGTCGGCTCCAGCCGGTACCTGCCTGCCCTGGCCGGTACGCGCAGGCCGGCAGCCGCACGGCCGGCACCAGTGACCAGCAGCGCCGCCGCTCCCCCGGCGGCGCTGCTGCATGTTCCGGGTCAGGTGGCCGTCCCGGGGCTGTCCCGGACCCGCAACAGGCTGTCCGGGACTGCCGACATTCCATGGCCGTCCGGGGATGTTCGTGGCACCGTTGTGTGGCGCGGTGGCGGTGCGACAGGGGGAGGGACATGGCCGGGGCGCGGATTCAGACGTTGAGCGGGGACGATCCGGCGGTGCTCGGACCGTACCGGCTGCTCGGGCGGCTGTCGTCGGGCGGCATGGGGCGGATCTACCTCGCCCGGAGCGGCGCCCGGAGCGACGGGCGGGGCAGCGGGGAACTCGTCGCGGTGAAGACCCTGCTGGCCGAGGGCGAGGTCAACGACATCGACCGGCGGCGGTTCGCCCGCGAGGTGTCGCTGGCACAACGGGTCGACAGCGCGCACACGGCACGGGTACGGGAGGCGGACCCGCAGGCCGAGCGGCCCTGGATGGCCATCGAGTACATCGCGGCGCCCCCGCTCTCCGAACTGGTACGTGTCTGCGGGGTGTTGCCCGCGTCGGCCGTACGGTGGGTGGCGGCCGGCACGGCGAAGGCACTGGTCGCCCTGCACGGGGCGGGCATCGTGCACCGCGATGTGAAACCGCAGAACGTGCTGCTGCCGCTGGACGGCCCCCGGCTGATCGACTTCGGCATCTCGCACGCCAACGACCTCACTCGGACCAGCCTCACGCTGGGCACGATCGCCTTCACCTCGCCCGAGCAGGCGCGCGGTGAGCCGTCGACGGCCGCCTCGGACATGTACTCCCTCGGTGCCACGCTCTTCATGCTGGCCACCGGTCGCCCGCCGTACAGCCAGGACGGCGACACCCTTCGGTTACTGGCCAGGGTCCAGCGCGGTGAGCTCGACCTCGGCGGGCTGCCGAAGGAGCTGGTCGAGACGGTCCGCCCGTGCCTGGCCGCGGATCCGGGGCAGCGGCCGGCGCCCGCCGAACTGCTCGCCCGGTTCCGCAGGGACCAGGCCGGGCTGCCGGCCACGGACAGCGGGGTGCGGTGGCTGCCGCCGAAGTGGTCGGCGCTGATCGGGGAGTACGCGGCCCAGGGCCAGGCGCTCGCGTCGGGACACCCGTCCGGTCCGGCGGCGGGGAGCGACGAGCAGCTCACCGGCATGGTGCCGCCGCCGGGCCCCACCCGGATGTACACCGCGGACCGCGAGGCGCGGCTGCGGGAGCGCGCCGAGAGGGAGCGGGCCGCGAAGGAACGGGAACGGGCCGCGCGGGAACGGGAGCGGGCCTCGAAGGAACACGAGCGGGCGGAACGCGAGCGGGCGGAGAAGCGCGCGGCGCGGGAGCAGGCGGAACGGGCCGCGCGGGAGCGGGCCCAGCGGGAGCGTGCCGAGCAGGAAGCCCGTGCCCGTGCCGCTCGGGCGCGGGCGGCCTCGCCCGCTCCGGGCGCAACGCGCCCGGCCGCCGCGCCGGCCGCGTCTTCGGGCGGGTCGTCGGGCGGGTCGTCGGGCTGGGGCTGGCTGATCGCCGTGGTCCTGCGCGTCGCCCAGGGCTCGGCGACCGTCGCCATCGTCACCACCGCGGGCATCGTCGTCCCGCTGGTCGAGGGCCAGGACCTGTCCCAGGCACATCTCGCCCTGATCATCATGGCGAT